>JAFYPT010000181.1 GCA_017547425.1 Ruminiclostridium sp. | reverse complement strand
TCCAGGTTGTACTCTCTTTCCAGACGTTCCTGGATGATCTCCATGTGCAGCAACCCTAAGAAGCCGCAGCGGAAGCCGAAGCCCAGGGCGATGGAGCTTTCCAGTTCATAGGCAAAAGACGCGTCATTCAGCTTCAGCTTTTCCAGAGCTTCTCTTAAGTCCTGATACTTGGCACCGTCGGCGGGGTAAACGCCGGAGAAGACCATGGGCTGGACTTCCCGGTAGCCGGGCAGGGGGTCGGAGGCGGGATTCTCCACAGTGGTGACGGTGTCGCCCACCTGGGTATCCGCGACGGTCTTGATGGAGGCGGTGATGTAGCCGACTTCGCCTGCGCCCAGAGCGTCTCTGGACTTCAGACCGGTGGGGCTCATGGTGCCCACTTCCACCACCTTGTAAACAGCGCCGGTGGCCATCATCCGGATCTCCTGGCCGGGTCGGACGGTGCCTTCCTTCACACGGACGTAGACGATAACGCCCCGGTAGGAGTCGTAAACGCTGTCGAAGATCAAGGCCTGCAGGGGAGCTTCCCGGTCGCCGGAGGGAGCGGGAACGTCCTTCACGATCATTTCCAGAACGGAGTGGATGTTGATGCCGTTCTTGGCGGAGATCTCGGGGGAATCCTCCGCGGGGATGCCGATGATGTCCTCCACTTCTGCCTTCACCTCGGCGGGGCGGGCAGAGGGCAGGTCGATCTTGTTGATAACGGGCAGGACTTCCAGACCCGCGTCGATGGCCAGGTAGGTGTTGGCCAGGGTCTGGGCCTCAACGCCCTGGGAAGCGTCCACCACGAGAATGGCGCCTTCGCAGGCAGCCAGGGAGCGGGAGACTTCATAGTTGAAGTCCACATGGCCGGGGGTGTCGATGAGGTTCAGGGCATAGGTCTCGCCGTCGTCGGCGGTGTAGTTCAGAGTGGCGGCGGTAGCCTTAATGGTGATGCCACGCTCCTGCTCCAGTTCCATGGAGTCCAGGATCTGCTCGGCACGGTGGCGCTGCTCAATGGCATTGCACTCCTCCAGCAGACGGTCTGCCAGAGTGGACTTGCCGTGGTCGATGTGGGCGATAATGGAGAAATTACGGATTTTGGAAAGTTCGGTCATTCAATAAACACCTCATTATTATGTGTCATTACGAAGCCACTGCGCCCGCAGGCGCGTGCAGAGCGCAACCGACCGACGGTCGGCTCTTGGCGCGGAGCGAAGCACACTGGCGTGGGAATCTCCCCGATATACGGAAAAAGCCGCAAAGAGGCAGGAGATTGCACCAGAGGCATTCCCTGCGGTCCCACACCATCCTGCGGGATGGTTCGCAATGACATAGCTCTTACAGGGCACACTATGTCATTTTCCTAATTATACCGAATGATTTTCAAAAAGTAAACTGTATCTTTTCCCGAAAAGGGTGGAAAACTGTCTTTGTTTAAATAATATTTTGCAAAAAAGCAAAAAAAGAAGCAAAAAACCCTTGCCAATACTAAGAAAACGAGGTATAGTTTAACGGCACGAGAATTTTACATAAAAAAAGAGGGGTTTCACCATGAGCAATGCAAAGAAGACTACGAAACCGAATCAGACTCCCGAAGAGATCCAGGCTGCTGTAGCTACCGCGCTGCAGAAGCTGATTGCCCAGGGCAAGAAGGAAGGCATGATCCGCGCCGCGGATCTGAACGCACAGCTGGAGAAGCTGCAGCTGACTCCCGAAAAGATCGAGGAGATCTATGACCAGTTCGATGCCATGAACATCCCTGTGATCACCGCGGAGCTGGATCTGGGTGATGACCTGGAGATGGGTGACGACGGCGATATCGACCTCAGCGGTCTGGACGAAGAGGATCTGGTTGACCCTGTGGATCTGGCTGCCGAGTACAGCCTGGATGACCCGGTGCGTATGTACCTGAAGGAGATCGGTCAGGTTCGTCTGCTGTCCGCCGAGGAAGAGGTGGAGCTGGCAAAGCGGGTCGCAGATGGCGATCAGTATGCCAAGAACAAGCTGACGGAAGCCAACCTGCGTCTGGTGGTCTCCATCGCCAAGAAATATTCCGGCCGCGGCCTGCACATTCTGGACCTGATCCAGGAGGGCAACACCGGCTTGATCCGTGCTGTGGATAAGTTTGACTGGACCAAGGGCAATAAGTTCTCCACTTACGCCACCTGGTGGATCCGTCAGGCCATTACCAGAGCCATTGCCGACCAGGCAAGAACCATCCGTGTGCCTGTCCACATGGTGGAAGTCATCAACAAGGCTACCCGCTGCAACCGGAAGCTGGTCCAGGAGCTGGGCCGTGAGCCCACCGTGGAAGAGATCGCAGCCGAGCTGAACCTGCCCGTTGAGAAGATCATCGAGGCAAACCGCACCGCTGCCGATACCCTGTCCCTGGATACCCCCGTGGGTGACGAAGAGGATACCTCCATCGGTTCCTTCGTGGAAGACGAGCGCACCCCCGGCCCTGCCGACGCCACTTCCAACGCCCTGCTGGCCGAAGCACTGAAGGAGATCCTGGACACCCTGACCGAGCGTGAGGCAGATGTTCTGCGGATGCGTTTCGGCATGTACGACGGCCGCACCCACACGCTGGAAGAGGTTGGTCAGATTTTCGGCGTTACCCGTGAGCGTATCCGCCAGATCGAGAACAAGGCCATCCGCAAGCTGCGCCATCCCAGCCGCGCAAAGAAGATCCGCGACTTCTATTGCTAAGCGGCGAGTCGCCGCTGACAGTACGAGCCTGGTTGGCCGGTGGTGGTCGTAAGACTGCTGGGCCTTCCCGATTCGGTACTGCGCTTGTAATCCAAAAATGAAGAGGAAGCAGTTCGCTGCTTCCTCTTTTTTCTTTGTCGGGGGTGCGGTGTACGTTACTTTCTTGTCCCGCCAAGAAAGTAACCAAAGAATGCGGCATAGGGGAGGCGCTGAGGCTGGTAGCTCATCTCCGCGCTAAGAGCCGGACTTCGTCCGGTTGCGCTCCGAAACGCGCCTGCGGGCGCAGCCGCACCAGAGCCAATGTTATTGAGTGATTGCCACTGGCAATCACCGTTATTGTAGATTCGCTGCGCGGAGCACCACCCTCCCCTATGTACCCCACCCGGCACGCATCGCCGGTTCCTTTGGAGCACCTTAACGGGCAAAACTTTCTTGCTTCAGCGATGAAACTAAGGCGGACTGTTCCACGACGGCTGCCCTGCCGATTTTCCTGAATCTTACCCTTCGGGC
>JAFYPT010000180.1 GCA_017547425.1 Ruminiclostridium sp. | reverse complement strand
GCCTCGGCAGGGTCCCGGCCCTCGATGATGGCCACCATTTCGCCGCCGGTGATGGTCTCCTTTTCCAGCAGGTAGGCCACCACCTTGTCCATGTCCTCCCGGTTGTCCCGGATGACCTGAACGGCGTCCTGGTAAGCCTGGTCCAGGATGGCCTTGACCGCCTGGTCCATCTTGGCGGCGGTGTCCTGGGCACAGTCCATGCCGTAACCGCCGTCCAGGAACTGGCTCCGGCGGCTGGCCAGGGCCATCATGCCGAACTCGTCGCTCATGCCGAACATGGCGACCATGTTCCGGGCCACATTGGTGGCGTCCTGGATGTCCTGGGATGCGCCGTTGGTCATGGTGTTCAGCACCACTTCCTCGGCGGCACGACCGCCCATGGACACAGCAATCTGCGCCATGAGCTCTTCTCGGGTCCGCAGGTTGGTCTTGTCCTCCTCGGGCATCAGCAGGGTGTAACCCAGAGAGCCCTGGGTGTGGGGAACAATGGTAATTTTCTGGACCGGCTCGGAGTTTTTCTGCTTGTAGGCCACCATGGCGTGGCCCACCTCGTGGTACGCCACCAGCTTTTTCTCGAACTCGGTGAGGACGCTGCCTTTCTTTTCCGTGCCGGCGATGACCAGCTCGAAGGCGGCCAGCAGGTCCTGCTGGTTCACGGCCTTGCGGCCCAGGCGGACGGCACGAAGGGCGGCTTCGTTCACCAGGTTGGCCAGGTCGGCGCCCACACAGCCTGCGGTGGCCAGGGCGACCTTCTTCAGGTCCACATCCTCGGCCAGACGGATGCGGCGGGTATGAACCTGGAGGGTGGCCAGACGGCCGGCCAGGTTGGGCCGGTCGATGGTGATGCGGCGGTCAAAACGGCCGGGACGCAGGAGGGCCTGGTCCAGGACCTCGGGTCGGTTGGTGGCCGCCAGGAGGATGACACCCTTGGTGGGGTCAAAGCCGTCCATCTCGGCCAGCAGCTGGTTCAGGGTCTGCTCCCGCTCGTCGTTGCCGCCCATGCGGTTGTCGCGGGACTTGCCGATGGTGTCGATCTCGTCGATGAAGACGATGCAGGGGGCCACCTTGCTGGCCTCCTTGAAGAGGTCACGGACACGGGAAGCGCCCACGCCCACGAACATTTCCACAAAGTCCGAACCGGAGATGGAGAAGAAGGGGACACCGGCCTCACCGGCTACCGCCTTGGCCAGCAGGGTCTTACCGGTGCCGGGAGGGCCCACCAGGAGAGCACCCTTGGGGAGCTTGGCGCCGATCTCGGTGTATTTGCCCGGGTGGTGGAGGAAGTCGATGATCTCTACCAGTGACTCCTTGGCCTCATCCTGACCGGCCACATCGGCGAAGGTGACGCCGGTGGATTTTTCCATGTAGACCTTGGCGTTGGACTTGCCCACGCCACCCAGACCGCCCATGCCGCCACCCAGCTTCCGCATGAGGAAGATGAGCAGACCAAACATCAGGGTCATGGGGATCACATAGCTCAGGAGGATGCTCATGAGATAGGAGGACTCCTCCTGCATCTCCGAGTAGTATTTCACGTCCTGGTCCTTCAGCAGAGCCAGCAGGGTCTCGTCGTCCACCGGGGGAGGGGCCGTCACATAGGGGGTGGCTCCGCCGTCCTCCATCTGCTTGGCCAGGACTTCTGCCAGGTCGGTGCTCTCAGCCTCGTCGGGCAGGTCCTCCTTCAGGTAGAAGGTGTACTTGTTGTTGGCCAGCTCCACGGTGGCCACGTCGCCATCCTCCACCATCTGGATGAACTCGGAGTAGGGGACCTCTTTGGTCCCGGCGCTCCTGATCTCTCCCAGCATGAAGTTGAAGAAGATGACCGCAATGACCGCCCAGAGAATGGCGCTGGCGATATTTCGTTTTCTGGGGGGAGGCGGTGTCCCGCCGCCCTTTTTCCCTTTGTTCTTGTCAGGGTTCAATGGATGGATCCCTCCTGTTCCGGGTGTTGGCGCACCCGTTTTTGGTGTATGTGTTCAGGGGGCAGATTATCCCCCTTGCATGCCAATTTTCCTTGAATATGCTACCATAATTCCCCTTTGATTGCAAGGAAGAGGGGTGTCGTCGGTGTAAAGTTTCTGTGAATGAATAAAAGGAAAACCGCCTCCGGTGAGAAGGCGGTCATCGTATTAGTATCGTCTGATCAGCCCGACCACCTTGCCGATGATCTGGGCCTGGGTGCCGTCGATGGGGTCGTAGTCCGGGTTTTCCGGCAGGAGCCAGACTTCCCCGTTCTTCTTGGACAGGGTCTTCACCGTGGCCTCGTCCTCAAAGAGGGCCACCACGATCTCGCCGCTGTGGGCCTCGGGCTGGCGGCGGACCACCACCAGGTCGTCGGGAAGGATGCCCGCATAAAGCATAGACTCGCCCCGGACCTTCAGGGCAAAGTAGTCCTCGGGGTGAGGGCCGGTCTGGAAGGAGACGTATTCCTCGATGCACTCCTGGGCCAGGATGGGGGAACCGGCGGCCACGTTGCCCAGGACGGGGACCTGGTCCTCTTTGGGCTGGTCCTCCTTCTCCAAAAGGGTGATGGAGCGGGTCTTGCCCCCGTCCCACTGGATGAGCCCTGCCGCCCGGAGGTTATCCAAGTGGAACTTCACCGTGGAGGGAGACTTCAGGCCCAGATGCTCGCCGATCTCTCGGACGGTGGGGGGGTAGCCATAGTCCCGGGAGAAGTCCCGGATGAAGTCAAAAATCTTCTGTTGTTTGGGGGTGAGATTTGCCATGGTGTCGCCCTCCCATATCTTGTGGTTGGCTGTATTTTACCACACAAATGTGTATAAGTCAAACGTATGTTCGAAAAAAGTCCCCTCCTGAGGACTCAGGAAGGGACTTGAAGGGGTTTTTTAATACCGGGCTGTCCACAGGGAAATCAGCACCACGGGAACCAGCCACAGCAGCAGGAAGAGGGACAGGTTCCAGGCGCACATGGAGCTGAGGGCAGCGGCGCTGGAGAGGGTAGCCGTCAGGAAGACGCCCACCACAGCGCTGACATTCACCATCCAGGTGGCCAGGCGATGGGCCCGGCGGATGCGCTTGGCGCCGGCCACGGCCTGGGCGAAGGGGGCCAGCCCCTCCTTGGTGAGGACGGCCACCACCCCGGGGCTGTGGACCTGGTTGGGGCCGGTGAGGGTCACCCGGCGCTGGAGGTCCGGGATGGAGAGCTGATCCACCGGCAGACGTCCCCGCAAGCGGAGACGCTGGGCGTTCAGGTTGAAATCACGGACGGCCAGGATGGGGTTGAACCGATGGGCCAGAAGGGCCTGCAGGGCGGGCAGGACGGTGGGGTGGATGTTGTAGTTCAGGACGAACATACCCGCCACCTCCCGGGCAATCACGCAGAAGACCGCGTCCTTGGCCCGGACACCCTCGGGGAGGGTGATGCCCTGGCGGGTCATGAAGTCGCCGTTGCCCACCAGGACCTGCTGGCCCTGGACGGTGCCCACAATGCCGTTTTCCTGGAGGATGAGCTTTTCCACCTGGAGGTAGTTGCCCCGCTCATTCCGCATGGTCCGGTCAAAGACGTAGGCCAGGCCGGAGCCGGAGGCCCGGACCACCGAAGCGGCATAGGAGGTCATCCGCTCCATGTTCCAGTTGCCGAAGGGGCGGGCGGTCATGAGGGTGATGGTGCCGGGGGGATAGATGTCATAGTCCTGGAGGAGGGCTCCCTTGGAGCCCTTGGCTGCCACCGCGCCGGGCCAACCGGCCAGGGCAGCTCCGGCTTTCTCCAGCTTACGTCCCAGGACACGCATGGGCAGGCTGAAGGTCAGGGACACGCCCAGGGTGGAGGCGGCGCAGAAGAGGGCAGACAGGGACCAGAAGGCCAGCTCCGGCTGGTGGTGGGCCACGGTGGTGATGAGGGACAGGACGATACAGGCCACCAGCAGCACGGGGGTAAGCCGCTGGAAGCGGAACTCGCCGTCGCTGAGGGTGCGGATCTGACTGCCGAACCCACGGGGGATGCCGATCCACTTCCGGAAGGCAGGCTGGTTGTTGAGAATGTTGGGATCCTGGGTGACCACATAGGGCTGGGCCACGGAGCAGGCCACCCGGCAGGCCTTATACCGGGCAGACTGGGTGCAGTAGTGGCCGATGAGGTGGAAGGTCAGCACCAGGGCGCAGGGGGCGAAGAAGGGGAGGGTGTTCTCCCGCATGTCAAAGGCCAGCAGGGAGATGCCGTCGGCCAGGGCAAACAGCGTTGCAAAGAGGGCCAGGGTGTCTCCGTTGGGGGCCTTGTGGGTGAGCTGGACCAGACCCTTTTTCAGCACATCCCCGCACAGGATGGCGGCCACCACAAAGGCGGCCATGCCCATGGGCAGGAAGAGCTCCTCCGGGAAGACTCCGTCCAGGAAGAGGAGGAGACCACTCTCCACCAGGGCCAGCACCAGCAGGATGCCGGTGACCAGAGCGGCACCCACGGCCTTGCCCTTGATGGCGGAAAGGCCCTGGTTGAGCTCGGAAGCCAGCTGGGCAGGGGGGACGTCGGGGGGCGTGGGAGGCTGGGGACGGGGCTTACGCTCCCGCTTCAGCTTGAACTTGTCTTTGGAAGCTGCCTTGGCGGCAGCAGCCGCAGCAGCGGCGGCCTGGCGGGCCTTCTGCTGGTGGGTGGGCCCGGTCTTGGGAGGAGCCTCCGGCTCCTTTTCCTGGGGCTGAGGGGTCTCCTCCTGAGAGGCAGGCTCCTCCTCCTGGGCAGGAATTTCCCCCTCCTGAGGCTGGGCCTCTTCGGTGGGGGGCTCCCCCTGGGCAGGGGCTTCGGTCCCCTCCGGGGCAGGGGGCTCTGCCGGGGGAGTCTCCGGCTGGGCAGGCTCAGCCGGGGTGGGATCGGGGGTGAAGGCGATGACCTCCGGCCCATCGCTCTCGGGCAGGCCGGTCTGGACCGGCTCCTGCTGAGACTCTGCCGGGGCAGAAGGGGCGGGGGTCGCCTGGGGTGCTGGGGGTGGGGGGGCAGGCTGGGAGACAGGTTCTGCGGGTTTGGCCTCCTCCTTGGGGGCGGCCTTCACCGGGACCTGATTGGCCGGGAGGGGCTGGTCCGCCTGAGGCTGGGGGGCCACCGGCTTCCCCTCCACCGGCTGGGCAGGCGGGGGAGAGACGGGCTGGGGGGATGGCATCCCAGGCTGGACCGTGGGGGCAGGGGGTGCCTCCGGGGTGTCCGGGGGCAGAGGGACCCATGCCGTGGTCTCCAGCTCCGGCGGCGTATAGTCAGCGTACTCCCACAGGATATCCCCTATGCTGAAGTTGTTGTCGTCTGACATTAGAATATCCTCGTTTCCGTCAGGAGTTACAGGCGCTGACGCACGGCCTCGTACAGGAGGATGGCGGCGGCGGCGCTGGCGTTCAGGGAGTTGAGCTTGCCCTTCATGGGGATGCTCACCAGGAAGTCGCAGTTCTCGGTGACCAG
>JAFYPT010000179.1 GCA_017547425.1 Ruminiclostridium sp. | reverse complement strand
GCTAAGCATTGGCCAATGGAATCGCGCAGGGTTTCCCGTACCGTTTCCAGCACCGGGATATTACAGGAATAAAAATTGGCGAAATTGGTCTTTAAAATCTGCGCCAGGGTGGCCGCCACCAGGTCGGCAGCCACGGTGGACAGCCAGATGCCGTCCAGCCCGAAGAGCAGAGGGAGCAGGAAAACGGCGCTGGCCTCGAACACCAGGGAGCGAAGGAAAGAGATGAGGGCGGAGATTAGGCCGTTGTTCAGGGCGGTGAAGAAGGCCGAGCCGAAAATGGCAAAGCCTGCAAACAGGAAGAGGAAGGCAAAGATCCGGAAGGCGTGGAGGGTCAGTTCCATCAGAGCCTGGTCGTAGCCCACGAAGAGAAGGGCCAGGGGTCGGGCCAGAATGAACTCTGCCAGCAGGAACATGGCCACAGCGCACAGCGCAATAATCCGGAGACTCTTCTGCCGCAGTCCCTTCAGCTCCTCATAGTTGGCGGCTCCGTAATGGAAGCCGATCACCGGGGCCACGCCTACGGAATAGCCAATAAAGATGGCCAGGAAGACGAAGCAGACATACATGAGCACGCCATAGGCGGCCACGCCGTTCTCCCCTGCGTATTTCATGAGCTGGATGTTGTAGAGCATACTCACCAGGGACATGGAGATGTTGCTCATCAGCTCGGAAGAGCCGTTGGTGCAGGTTTTCAGCAGGGCTTTCCGGTCCCACCGGGTCTTGCCCAACCGGAGGGCGCTGCCGTTGGACCGGGCGAAGTAAAAGAGAGGGATGATGCCGCCCACCACCTGGCTGAAGGCGGTGGCCGCTGCCGCACCCACCAGACCCCATTCCAGGACGGCGATGAACAGGGCGTCCAGTACCATGTTGGTGATGCCGGCGGCCAGGGTGACCGCCAGACCCAGCTGGGGTTTTTCCGCCGTCACAAAGAAGCTCTGGAAGGCGAACTGGAGCATGAGGGCGGGCAGGGCCAGGAGGATGATCCGCCCGTAGAGGATGCAGTCGGCCAGCATCTGGCCCTCTGCCCCCAGAAGGGCGGCGATGTTGGGCAGAAAGAGGATGCCCAGGGCGGCCAGGACTACACCGGAGCCGATGGTCACATAGATGAGGAGGGAGAAGATCTCCCGGGCTTTCTTCCGGTTCCCCATGCCCATGGTCATGGCCACCAGGGCAGAGCCGCCGGTGCCGAACATGAATCCCAGGCAGCCCAGCATCATGAGGACGGGCATGATGAAGTTCACGGCGGCGAAGGGGGTCTTGCCCACGAAGTTGGACACGAAAAAGCCGTCCACCACGCCGTAGATGGAGGTGAAGATCATCATGGCGATGGAGGGGAGGGTGAACCGGACCAGCCGCCCGTAGGTGAAGTGGTCGGATAACTGGATGGGCTGTTTCGCCATAACTCAGGTCACTCCTTGCCCTCGGGGAACTGGACGGGGATGCCGTTGACCTCTACCCCGTCGTCGGCGGGGATGAGGATGTACTTTCGTCCCCCGATGACCCGGGTCTCCACCAGGTAGCTGGCTTCCGGGTCCACCTGGATCTTCACCTGAGGGGTCTCGATGGTGAACTTCTTGCTGTCGATCAGGTTGGAGGGTTTTAAGGGGGTGTCGGTGCCGAATTCCTGGGCGCACTTCTTCTGAAATGCCTGGACCTTTTCGCCGGGAACGCCGCCCCCTTTCAGAATGGTGCCCAGCTCCGAAGCGGAAAGCTCCAGGGGGTTGGGGTCCTTGCTTTCCTTGTGGTCCAGGATGACCTCCCGGATCTGCTCGTGGACCTGCTGGAGGAGGTCGAAGCTGCACTCGTCCTCCAGGGCATCGGTGAGGACGGAATGGAAGGTGTCCTTCTGCTTGCCGGCGGACATGGGGGGTTCCGTGTGGAAGACCGTGTCGATGAAGGTCTGGTGGAGCTCGTTGGGGTCCTTGGCGTAGTAGAGGGCGTTGTAGATGTTGGGGGCCCGGTCGTCAAAGGCGGGGAAGAGGAAGCCCAGGGCAGGGGGAGCCACGGTGTGGCTGATGCCGCTGCTGTGGAACTGGTTCTCTCCGGGGAAATAGGCCAGCTCGGGCTTGCCGTCCTTCACGGGGCAGATGGAGCATAGGAGGTAGGTGTAGACCGTGTCCGAAGCGTCGGCCTGGGTCTCGTCGTCCTTGCTCTTGTAGGGCACATCGTAGGCATCGTAGGCCAGGAGGATCAGGTAGTTGGTGTCCTCCATGGTCACCGCCTGGATGACTTTTTGGAAGAATTCCTCCCGCAGGCCGGGGTCGTTCAGGCCGGACTTTCGCAAGTCGGACAGAAGTTTGTGTTCCTCTCCCTTCATGACCTGCTGGGTGGAGAAGGTGATGTCGATGAGGTTCTTCCCCAGACCGCCGGAGAGGACTTTTTTCAGCAGGGAGAGGTACTTCTCGTTCTCGAATTCGCTGAGCAGGCCCAGGGATGTGTCGATGCGGGAGATGATCTCCTTGCTGCTGTTGTTGACAAAACAGCCGTATATCTTGCTGATGCCGCACTTGTTGGGGGCGATGCGGCGTCGGATCTCGTTGAGTTCTTTCTGATTCATGGGGACCTCCCGGAAACATGGTGTGGGTGACAGTATACCACATAATTTTCGAAAATCCAATGCGTGGGTTTTTCCAGAGTCCCGTGTATAGTATAATAGAAGAAAAGGGAAGGGAGGCGATGACATGAACGAGAAGGACTTGGTCCAGCGACTGAAAGACCGGGACCAGTCTGCTCTGGAAGAGCTTTTGCGACACTTTGGCCCTCTCATGCGATACATCATCGCCCCTATTCTGCCTGGAGAGCAGGACCGGGAGGAGTGCCTGTCCGAGACTGTCCTGACCGTGTGGGAAAAGATCGGCACCTACGACCCGGACAAGGGCGGCTGGACCACCTGGCTGACCGCCGTGACCCGCAACCGGGCCTTGAACCGGGCCAGACAGCTCCGCCGGGAGGATACCCAGGAACTGACTCCGGATATCCCATCCCCGGAACCCACCCCGGAGGAGCGGGTCATTCAAAAGGAGCGGGAGGCCGCTCTGATGGAGGCCCTCCGATACCTGGGGGACCGGGAGCGGATGCTCTTCTATCGAAAATACTACTACCGCCAGTCCACCGCCCAGATGGCCGCCGAGTTGGGCATGACGGAGCGGGCGGTGGAGGGAAAACTGTATCGCATCAAGCAGAAACTGCGCAAACGGTTGGGAGGTGACGGGTATGCGTAAGGAATCCATGACCGAGCGGGAGTTTGACCTTCTGCTGGAAACCGCCCTGCCCGAGGTGCCCCCCGCCGATGTGGTCAAGTGGGTGAACCCCTGGCGGACCGCCATGGACCGGATCCTGGTGGGCGTTGCCTTCCAGGGCATCACCCTCCGCTTCCTCCTTCTGCAATACATCCTGCCCGCCATCGGTTCGGTTCTGCTGCTGCTGGGCTTCCGAAGTCTGAGGCGGGAGAACCTCTGGTTCCGGCTGTGCTATGTGATTTCCTGTCTCAACCTGGTTCTGACTATGGTGACCCTGGTGGCCAACGGCACCTTGTACGGCGGGGACGTGAATCGGTTCCTAGTGGGGTATACCGTCCCTTGGGTGGCGGTGGATCTGGTGCAGCTGTTCTGCTTCTGGCTGGGGTTCCGGGCAGTGCGGAAAAAGGCCGGGCTGGAGCCGGGAGCCGCCAGTGCCTTTGCTCTGTTCCTGTGGAATGCCGTCATCTGTTGGCTGGCGCTTCAGGAGGTTGGAAACATGCCCCTGCTCCTGGGCGGGGTGATTCTGGTGCTCTACCTCTGCATCCTTCGGTGTCTGTGGACCCTGTCCACTCAGCTGGACGAGGCGGGGTATGCCGTTCAGGCTGCCCCTGTCCGGGTGGAAGACCATGTGGTGGTAAAAGTTTTGGCGGGCATCTTGACTGTGGGTTTGGTGATTGGCTATGCGTTCTTCGACAGCTATCCCATGGAGTGGACCCTCGCGGAAGAGGCTGCCCACCAGGAAATGAAGGATCATCTGGTGGACATGGGCGCACCTGTCCAAGTAGTCAACGATCTGACCGAGGAAGATTTACTGGCCTGTGAAGGAGCCACGGAAGTTCTGGTGGAACAGGAGTTTCATCCTGTGAATCCGGGCCGGGAAGTGGAGACGATGGAGGGAAGTGTCCGTTATCACAGCACGGTCTACGATGTGGAGGAACTTCAAATGACCCATGTGGCCATCCGCTTGGAGGAGGACGTTTGGAAAATCATCCACCACTTCCAGTGGGTGGTGGACCCGGGGTTCCGGGGGACGGAAAACATCCAGTTCTGGCCGGCCTACCGGGACAGCGAGGGCTGGATCAGCGACGGTGAGTGGACCGGACAAGTCCTTTACGATTTGGATGGGCAGACCTACACAGCGACCTTCTACCGCATGGAGGAGGAGACCTATTCCGGGGTGAGTATGTTTGGGGATG
>JAFYPT010000178.1 GCA_017547425.1 Ruminiclostridium sp. | reverse complement strand
CTGTCCATGCACGCCCCCTTCGAAACAACCTCCAAGCTGGACTGCTACATGACCTACAAGGGCATGAAGGCCCTGTACAACGCCTGATTATGAAATAAGGAGGCGCATTGCCTTGAACTTTCTCTCTTCCATTTTCCTGGGCCTGATCCAGGGTGTGACCGAGTTCCTGCCGGTCTCCAGTTCTGGTCATCTGTCCCTCTTCCAGCACTTCTTTGGCATGAATGAGGGTGGGATGTTCTTTGACGTCCTGCTCCACCTGGGTACCCTCATCGCCATCTTCGTCTACTACTGGAAGGACATCCTGGGGCTGATCCAGGAGTTCATCCGTATCGTCACCTGCCTGGTGAATCCGGAAAAGCGGGCCGCCATGGGCCGCCTGACCCCCAGAGGCCGCATGATCCTCATGATCATCATAGCCACCCTGCCTCTGTTTATCGTCCTGCCTATCAAGGACAAGGTGGAGGCCCTCTACAGCAACACCATCTTCGTGGGCTTTGCCCTCATCGTTACCGGCTGCATCCTGTACTTCTCGGACCGGATGGCCCGTGGCAAGAAGACCGCCAAGAACGCCACCATGCTGGACGCTCTGCTGGTGGGTTTTGGTCAGGCTCTGGCTGTGGTCCCCGGCCTGTCCCGGTCCGGTACCACCATTTCCTGCGGTATGATGCGTGGCTTCAGCCGCCGGTTTGCCGTGCGGTTCTCCTTCCTCATGTCCATCCCTGCCGTCCTGGGTGCCAACATCATCAGCATCAGCGACGCTGTGGCAGAGGGCATTGAGCCCGGCATGCTGCCCGGTTACATCGTGGGCGCCATTGTGGCGGCGGTGGCGGGCTACTTCGCCATCCGTCTGGTGAACATCCTGGCCGACAAGAACAAGTTCGGCAACTTTGCCTACTACTGCTGGGGCATCGGTGCGGCCGCTGTGGTGGCCAGCCTGATCTTCGGCTAACTTTCCCATCGCAAAAGGAGGAAGTTTCATGGCTTCCACACAAAAGAAAACCACAAGCACCAAGAAAACCTCTGCAAAGAAAACCAACACCAAGTCCAAGGCTGAACCCAAAGGCAAGACCAAGGCCAAGGAAAAACCGGCGGTCTATGCCCCCAATATGACTGCCCGTGGCATCGGCGCTGCCGTCTGCCTCTTCCTGGCGGTTATGCTGGTCCTGGGTGTCTGTCAGGTCTCTGCCGTGGTGGTGGACTTCCTCAGCAACGGGGTGAAGGGTCTGGTGGGCTACGGCATTTTCGCTGTCATCTTCTCCCTGTTGATGGCGGTCTTCCTGCTGCTCTTCCGGCGGCAGAAGCCCGTGACCCTGCGGCTCTGGTGTGTGGGCCTGTTTCCCATTTTCGTGGGTGCTCTGGCCCATATGTTCCTGTCGCCCTACCCCTATACCATGGAGTTTTCCACCTTCTCCAAACTGTGGACCGACGGCACCCACCTCTTCTCTGGTGGTATCCTGGGCGGCTTCCTGAGTATTTCCTTCTGCACCTGGTTTAGCGCCATCGGTGCGGGGATCTTCTTCGTTCTGGCCATTCTGCTTCTGTTGGCCGGAACCTTCCACCTGACTCCCGCTGCCATCCTGGCCTGGAATCGCCGCCGAAGAGAGCGGGATGACGAGTACTACGACGGCTACGACTACGACGAGGAGTACTACGACGACTATGCGGACGACCCCATGGCCGACCTGCCTCCCGTGCGGGAACCCGACCCGGTCTTCTATCAGAGCAACCCCCTCCCCGGGGAGATCAAACCCGTCCCCGACCTGCCTCTGGACAAAAAATCCGAACCGAAGAAGACGGAAAAAGCCGGTCTGGGTGGGCTGTTTGGAAAGAAGTCCAAGGGAGCAGAGCCCGAACCGGAACCTGCCGATGCCATTTCCTTTGATGACCCGGTAGAAGAACCGGTTCCTCCTCCGGTGAAGGAGCCCACCAAGGCCCAGCAGAAGGAGGCCATCCGGCAGGAGGCCCAGAAGGTGGCCCAGACCATCGAAAAGAACAAGGACACCGACCACAAGTCCTATCTGTATCCCCCTCTGGACCTGCTGAAGGCCCCCACGGGGGAGAAGGCCAAGGCGGCCCACGACGAGCTGGAGGGGACCCTGTCCCGTCTGGCCAGCGTGCTGGCCTCCTTTGGCGTGGATGGCCACGTGACCGGCGCCGTCCAGGGGCCTTCCGTCACCCGGTACGACGTGGCCCTGGAGCAGGGTGTCCGACTGAACAAGCTCACCAACCTGGCCGATGACGTGGCCCTGGCTCTGGGTGTGTCCAGCGTCCGTATTGCGCCCGTCCCCGACCAGATTTCTGTGGTGGGCATCGAGGTTCCCAACCGGAATGTGATCCCTGTCCCCATCCGGGAGGTGCTGGACACCCCCGACTTCCGCCGTCACAAGTCCTCGGCCGCCTTCTCGGTGGGTAAGGACATCAGCGGAAGCTACATCATCGGCGACTGCGCCACCCTGCCCCACCTGCTCATCGCCGGTACCACCGGTTCCGGTAAGTCGGTGTGTATCAACTCCCTGATCGTGAGTATGCTCTACAAGTCCACCCCCGAAGAGCTGAAGCTCATCATGGTGGATCCCAAAATGGTGGAGCTGGGAGGATACAACGGCATCCCTCATCTGCTGATCCCCGTGGTCACTGACCCCAAGAAGGCGGCGGGTGCCCTCCAGTGGGCGGTCACCGAGATGATGAAGCGCTACCGGATGTTTGCTGAGGCAGGGGTCCGGGAACTGAACGGCTACAACCAGTGGGCCAAGAAGAACGACAAGGAACCCATGGCCAAGGTGGTCATCGTCATTGACGAGCTGGCCGACCTGATGCTGGTGGCCGCCAAAGAGGTGGAGGAATCCATCTGCCGTGTGGCTCAGATGGGCCGTGCCTCCGGGATGCACCTGGTTATCGCCACCCAGCGTCCCTCGGCCGATGTGATCACTGGCCTTATGAAGGCCAACATCCCCTCCCGCATTGCCTTCGCTGTGGCCTCCTCTCTGGAGTCCCGCATCATCCTGGACCAGACCGGCGCGGAAAAGCTGGTGGGCAAAGGCGACATGCTCTGGTACCCTCTGGGTTCCGGCAAGCCTCGCCGTGTTCAGGGCTGCTTCATTTCCGACGAGGAAGTGGCTTCTGTGGTGGAGAAGGTTAAGGAGAACGCCATCGCCCAGTATGACGACGACATTCTCCAGCAGATCGAGCAGCATGTGTCCGAGTCTGAGAAGAAGGGCAAGGGCAATGGCTCCGGCGGCTTCCCGGCCGGGGAAGGTCCCGAGGGCCGGGACGAGCTCTTCAACGAGGCTGTGGAGGTTACCCTGGATCTGGGGCAGGCTTCCGTGTCCATGCTCCAGCGCCGACTGAAGCTGGGCTACGCCCGGGCCGCCCGTCTGGTGGACCAGATGGAGCAGGAGGGCATCGTGGGACCCTTTGAGGGGTCCAAGCCCCGTCAGCTCCTCATCACCAAGGAACAGTGGGCCGCCCTCCAGGGTGGGGGAGAGAACCTGCCTGTGGAGGAGGAACTCTTCGACTTTGAGGATGCTGTGCTTCAGCACTATGAGGAATGAGTGAACAGGCACCGTGAGGCTCCCTCTGACGAGGGAGCTGTCGCGAAGCGACGGAGGGAGAGATACGGCAAGTGGAAGGGTATTGCAGTCCTTCACGATGCGGTATTTCTCCCTCCGTCTCGCCTGACGGCGATCCACCTCCCTCGTCAGAGGGAGGCTTTTTTGACTTTTCAGCGTTTTTTGGTGTCATCCTCTCCTAATTCCCCAATTTTTCTTCTATCTTCTCCACTTTTTTGTGGGAAAACGCTTTTTGTCATTGAAGTACCGTCCCAATACTGGTATAATAAAATTACCAAAGAAGCTTTGCCCCCTAAGTGAGGACCTGTGTATGTTTTTTGACGACCCCATCTACCTGGACCAGAACGGCTTTGACGACCTGGTCTCGGACACCGAACAACACAGAATATGCTGGATGCACCACGACATACTGTCGGACACCAAAATCGCCCGGATGTTCGACCAGTATGCCGGTACCGGTGATGCCTATCTGGAGGGGTGGACCTCCATGGGCTGGGTGGCCGCCGGACGGCAGGAGGGGAGCTTCTACCTTTTATTTAAATGGTATGCCGATTTTTACGGTCCGCCGGAACGAGGGGACCTGTACTATATCGAGACCGGCCGCAGAGGGGCAGAGGAGGTCCGGGTCCGGAAGGTGGAGATCCCCTACCTTCAGGAGCTGGGCCGTCAGGGCCAGACCCTGTGCCAGTCCCTGCTGAGCAAGGTCAGCGAGAATGCCATCGACTTTTTCGGGGAAAACGAGTTTGAGTTCAGCCAGATCAGCCGCATCCTGAGCATCCTGGACCAGTACCCCGGCCAGGAACTGGAGGCCTTTGACTGGTTCTTTGACCGGGAGACCGACAGTCAGAAGTCTGTCCACTGCGCCACGGTGGCCGCTTTCTTCCAGTCGGTGAAGGCGGTGGAGGAGATCGTCTACCGGGTGGTGGAGACCGACGGCCGGGAGTATGACGTCCACCACATGCGGACCAGGGACTTCCTGGCCATCCTGAACTTCATCTCTGCCGCCATGGACACCCGGCGGCTTCCCGAACTGGTCCAAATTTTCCGGGAGCTGGCCGACAGCTTCTGCTATGAGCCCATGAAAGCCCCTTATCTGGGGATGAACGTGGGCCGCTCCCTGAAAAACCTCACCGAGCTGGGCCGGATCCGCTGGCTCCGCATTGAGGGTCAGGGCCGACAGAAGCTCCTGCGGGAGCTCTACTGCCGCCGTGCCCCCAGGACAGCCTGGGAGGTCTTCTACCGGTGGCAGGGGGACCTGTACTTTACGGTCATCCAGTCCTCCCCCATTCGGGGCCTGGATCGTGGCGTGTACATTCTCAGTCGGTTCGAGGACCGGCGGGGGATGGATGTCACCGATCTCTTCTGGCTGGAGAACATCGCCGGAGGAGCCGTCCACCGGTGCGAGGGAGAATTTTTTGGGGAACTGCTGGATATGCTCATCCGGGAACCCTGCCGGGGCATCGCCCTTCACGGAGGACGCCGTCGGTCCCCGGATCTGCTGGCTACCTACTATGACCTGCTAAAGGAGGCCTTTTTCCAGGTCAACCGGGGCTTTATCCAGCGCAGACCGTCAGAAAAGGAAAAGATCTATTGACCGGCAGGGGAGACCCCGACCGGGATGAGAATGGAGGTTATCCCATGGAGTTTGTGAAACTGCGTATCGAAGAAGAAGTGGCCATCGTCACCATTGACCGGCCCAAGAGCATGAACGCCCTGAACAATCAGGTCTATGAGGAGATCATCGCCAATCTGGAGGCTGTGGAGAAGATGGACAACGTGAAGGTGGTCATCCTCACCGGCGAGGGCAAGAAGGCCTTTGCTGCCGGCGCAGACATCGCTCAGATGGTCAACCAGGATGCCCTGGAGGGCCGTTACCTGGGCGGCCTGTGCCACCGGGCCGCTTACCTGCTGGAGAACATGCGCCAGGTGACCATCGCGGCCGTCAATGGGTTTGCCCTGGGCGGTGGCTGTGAGCTGACCCTGGCCTGCGACATCCGTGTGGCGGCCGAGAACGCCCGGTTCGCCCTGCCCGAGGTGGGCTTGGGCATCATCCCCGGCGGCGGCGGCACCCAGCGTCTGAGCCGCATCATCGGCGTGGGCCGGGCCAAGGAACTGATCTTCACCTGTGATCAGGTGGATGCCCAGGAGGCCTATCGCCTGGGTTTGGCCAACCATGTGGTCCCTTTGGATGAGCTCATGGACTACTGCATAGCCATGGCAAAGAAGATCGCCTCCAAGGCAAGCTACGCTGTGTCCGTGGCCAAGGCGGCCATCAACACCAGCGAGAATGTGGACCTGCCCAGCGGCTGCGCCCGGGAGCAGGATCTGCTGGCTGTCCTCTTCGCCACCCATGACAAGAAGGAGGGTATGGAGGCCTTCCTGGAGCGCCGGAAGCCCAACTTTACCGACTTCTAAAACTATTCGAACAAGGCGAAGCCTTTTCCGAATGTGTGGGATTTCGGCCTGCTGCGCGCGCCCGATAGGCACACTGCAGGCCGAAAAACAGACTTGACTTCATTTCGGTGTTGGGACGGCGAAACTCTGCGAGGCTTTTCTGATGTGTCAAAAGCCCTGTTGTGCGGTCGCTTGAGAAATGGTTACAAATTCGTTAAAATGCCCATGGGCATAGTGACTAAGGGAGAAACCCGTTGTCTATCAACGGTTATATCGGTTTTTATCAGGCTGGACTGGATAAGTTCAGCCTGATTTTTTGTTTAAAATCACGGAGGAAATGTGAAATGTTTACGATTTGATTACAAAATCGAACGATTTGATGACAATCGAACCAAAGAAGTGTTACAAATAGAAACGAAAATTTGTCTGGAAGTAACAAAGATTACGGGCGCAGTCCCGGGTTTCGGGGGTTTTCGGGAATTTGAAATGGGCCTGCCATCCATGGTATAATCCCCAAAGCAAGCGCAGCCCATCTTTTTCTGCGAAGAGACAGACGCAGACAACCCCCAAACCCAGGACCGGGAGAGTGCCCCAGCCCCTTCGTGCGCTTGGAAGGCGCGGCAGGGAGGACCCGCTCCGTGAGAACAGGAGTAAATCGTTATGAGAAAATATCTTTTGGCAGCCCTGCTCAGCATGGTGATGCTGGTGGCCATGATGCCCTCCGCCTTTGCGGCCACCAACTACGAAGTGTGCATGGACGAGATCGCGGCGCAGAAAGCCGTCCAGGCTCAGGCACACGCTACAGCCAATGCACTGCGTGGGCAGGGCTACAGCGAAAGCAGCGCCGGCATCCAGGCCGCTAAGGCCACCTGGAACCAGGCCCAGGCCAAGATCGAGGACAATCAGAACCTGTCCAAGTACACCTGGGACGACATCCGCATCCTGACCACCACCGTTTACCACGAGGCTGGTCAGACCACCGAGCAGCTCCGTCAGTACGTAGCCCGTGTGGCCCTCAACCGAGTGGAAGACAGCCGCTTCCCCAACAGCGTTTATGAGGTTATCACCCAGCGTGGCCAGTACCACACCAAGTACGCCACCGTGGAGGCAGCCAACGCCATCAAGGCCCAGGACGCTGCCAACGGCACCAAGCACTGGAACCACTGCAAGTGGTCCGTGATGGAGGCCATGCGCGGCAACACCGATATGCCCAAGAATGTGCTTTATCAGGCAAACTTCAGCCAGGGCAACGGTCTGTGGCAGTCCGTTTACTTCAACAGCGGTTGGTTCTCCAGCACCAGCTACTTCTGCTACGGCTAAACAATTGAGTAACGACACAGGAACCGCCTGGGAGCATTGCTCCCGGGCGGTTCTTCTCTTGACAAAGTTCTTTCCGGGGTCTACTATTTCTGGTGGAAACAAACCATTTGGAAAGGAAGGGACCGGTCATGCACCTGAGTCTTTTTCATATCATCGGCCTTCTGGCCACCATACTGCTCATCATTTCCATCGGCGTCTACTCCGGCCGGAAGGTCAAGTCCGCCGCCGACTTCGCCAGCGGCGGCAGCAAGGCCGGGGCCTGGATTGTCTGCGGTGCCATCATGGGCACCCTGGTCAGTGGTCAGGCCACCATCGGCACTGCCCAGCTGGCCTT
>JAFYPT010000177.1 GCA_017547425.1 Ruminiclostridium sp. | reverse complement strand
GCCACCCGCTCGTCGTTGAAGGCCCACAGGTCCTCCATGGAGCCGCCGCCGCGACCGGTGATGATAAGGTCGGCCATCTCCAGTGCGTTCACCAGGTCCAGACCCTGGGCGATCTCCTCCGGGGCTTCCTCTCCCTGGACCCGAACCGGCACCACCAGGACCTTGGCCATGGGGTACCGGGCACCCAGGATGCGGATCATATCCCGCACAGCAGCACCGGCGGGAGAGGTCACCAAGGCAATGGTTCTGGGATGAGCGGGGATGGGCTTTTTATGGGCAGGGTCGAAGAGGCCCTCCTTGTGGAGCCGGTTCTTCATCTGCTCAAAGGCAAAGGCCAGTTCGCCGATGCCGTCGGGCACCATGGTGGCGCAGTAGAGCTGGTAAGCCCCGTCCCGGGGGAAGACAGACACCCGCCCAGACACCACCACCTTCATGCCATTCTCCGGCCGGAACCGGAGGGCCATGGCCTCCCGACGGAACATGACGCAGCGAATGCTGCTCTCGGCATCCTTCAGGGAGAAGTAGTGGTGGCCGGAGGGATAGACCTTGTAGTTGGATATCTCACTGCGCACCAAAACACGGGACAGCAATCTCTCCCGTTCAAACATTCCTTTGATGTATTGGTTCAGGGCAGTGACAGAAATAGGTTCTTGCATGGTTATTCCTTGTAAAGCTGCCGCCAGGTCAAAATGGCGACACCCATGGCGTTGTCGGTAGAGAATCTGGGTTCTGCAAAGACAGCCCCGCTGGTCTTCACCATGGTCTCCCGCAAAAGCTGGTTGGAAGCCACACCACCGGCACACAGGACAGGCAGACCGGGATACTGTTCCAGGGCCTGCTTGGTGGCCTGCTCCACGCCGTAGATGATGGAGGCCAGCACATACCAGCAGATATCCGCAGGAGCCCAGCCCTGATCGGCCAGGGCATTCATCTTATTTTCGATGCCGGAGAAGGAGAAGGTGCAATCTTTCACCTTGACCTTGAACCGGTCCTTCTTCTCTGCCTGAAGGGACAGGGCATCCACGGCCTTACCCGCAGGGAAGGCCAGACCCAGTCGTTTGCCCGTCCGGTCGATGAGCTGACCAGCGGAAATATCAGAGGTACCGCCGATGCACTCCGCCTTCACCATGACCCCATCGGGGACCACGTGGAGGAGCTCGGTGGTGCCGCCGGACAGATGCCACACCAGATGGGGCTTGTCCAGCAGGTCCATCCGCCCGGCAGACCAGGCGGCAGCGGCAATGTGCCCCTGCTGGTGGGAGCAGGGATAGAAGGGCAGTTCCAGGGCAGTGGCCATGGCTCTGGCCTGGGACTCACCCGCCAGGAAGCAGGGCATGTAGGACCCCTCCACCTCTCGGGGGCGGGTGCTGGCCCCCAGACCGCAGAGGTCTTTGGGCATACCGGTCCCCTTCAGGGCCTCCATGATCTCCGGCAGCCGCTTCACGTGCTGGAAGAGGGCGTCGCTCTGGCGCAGACCCAGAGCCCCTTCCGGGACCTCCAGGAGTTTGCCGCAGTTGTCCCCCTTCTCCCCGTCAAACCAAGCGGCAGAGGTGGTGTAGTTGCTGGTGTCCAGCCCCAGTACGGCGGCCATTCTCAGGCCTCCTCAGCAGGAGCGGCAACCTTGGGCTGGGACTCCTCAGGGAACTCGGTGCGGACGAAGGTGCCCAGGATGCCGTTGACAAAGGAGACAACCTTTTCGTCCTCGTACTTCTTGGTGATCTCCACCGCGTCGTTGATGGCGGCAGCGTTGGGGATGGCGGGCATATACAGGATCTCGTACATGGCAACGCGCATAATGGCGGCGGCCATGCGGGGGATCCGTTCAAAGGTCCAGTTCTTGGAATACTGAGCGATGTAGCTGTCCAGCTCGAAACCGTGTTCGGCAACACCACGGACTACTTCGCGAATATATTCCACCTGCTTCTTGTTGGGATATTCCTCATACAGGGAATTCTCCTCTCCCCAGCGCAGGAAGTTTTCCTTGGCCATCCGTTCCTCCAGGAACTCATCGGGGGTCTGGCGGGAAAAACCCAGGGAGTAAGAGCAGTGTACTGCGATTTCTCTTGCAGCGGATCTTGTCATGATCGTTCCTCCAAATCTTGGAATGTACATTACATGTTTGTGTTTCTATCCAATATGCATTATATACCGAATATACAGAAAAAGAAAGACAATCTGTGAATTTCTTCAAAACTTTTTCCACGAAACAGAGTTCGGGGTGAAAATCTTTTCACATAAAAAAGTCCGCAGTGATCACACTGCGGACTTTTTCAATCGGGGTTATTCTGCTGCGGGCTTTTCGAAGGTCACGCCGCTGACACGGACGTTGACGGCTGCCACCTGCATGCCGCTAGTACCTTCCACGTTGGCAATGATGGCCTCCTGGACCTTCTTTGCCACCTCGGGAACGATGACACCATACTTGATCTGAATGGAGACGTCGATGGTGATATTGTCAGACTCCCAAAGGATGCTGATGCCCTTGGACAGCTTCTTTCTGCCCAGGAACTGCTCGGCGGCAGTGGCGCCGGCCAGACCGGAAACGCCGTCGACCTCCAGGGCTGCTGCACCGGCGATCATTTCCAGCACTTCTTCAGCAATGAAAACGTCACCGTGCTCCTCGCTGCGGGAGAAATATTCTCTGGTTTCGCTCATGGTAGTATCCTCCGTTACTGAAAAGGATTGGATTGCTTTATCTTAATGATTATAGCATATCCCACCGGCGAAATCAAGCCTGATGCTTCTTGGCAGCCAGCAGAGTGTTCTTCATGAGCATAGCGCGGGTCATGGGACCAACGCTACCGGGAACGGGAGTGATGGCGGAGGCGATATCCTTCACGTCATCGAAGTCCACGTCGCCGCAGAGCTTGCCTTCGTCGTTGCGGTTCATGGCCACGTCGATGACCACTGCGCCGGGCTTGACCATATCCTTGGTGACGGTGTGGTTCTTGCCAACGGCTGCCACCAGGATGTCTGCGCCGCGGCAGACCTCTGTCAGGTTCTGGGTGCGGGAGTGGCAGATGGTCACGGTGCCGTGTCTCTGCAGGAGCATGATGGACATGGGCTTACCCACGATGTTGGAACGGCCGATGACCACGCAGGTCTTGCCCTTGGGGTCGATGCCGTACTCGTCCAGGATCTCCATGACGCCATAGGGGGTGCAGGGCAGGAAGCCGTCCTTGCCAACAAACAGGGCACCTGCGTTCATGGGGTGGAAGCCGTCCACGTCCTTGTTGGGGTCGATGGCCATGAGAACTGCCTCCTCGTTGATGCCGTTGGGCAGGGGCAGCTGGCACAGGATGCCATCGATGTCATCGCGGCCGTTCAGCTCCTGAATGAGAGCGATCAGCTCAGCCTCGGTGGTCTCCTCGGGCAGTGCAAACTCTTCGCTCAGGAAGCCGCACTCCTCGCAGTCCTTGCGCTTGCTGTTGACGTACACGCGGCTGGCGGGGTTGTTGCCCACGATGATAACTGCCAGACCGGGGATGCGGGGCAGGGTGGCTGCCTCTTCCTTCACCTGTGCCTTGATCTTTGCGGCTAATGCCTTACCGTCTAAAATAGTTGCCATAGTTAATGCCTCTCCTCTTGTTTGTTGTTTGTTGTTTCCTTGGGTTGATTTACGTACAATGTATTCGGGTCTGTGCCCTTGCGGAGCCGCCACAGGATCAGGGCGACCGCAACGACAAAGCTCACGAAACCCACCATCTGAGACGTGCGGATCCCGGTGGAGAAGAAATACAGGCTGTCTGTCCGCAGGCCCTCTATGAGGCCCCGGCCGAAACCGTACCAGGCCACATACAGCAGAAAGAGCATCCCGTCGAACTTCCGCCAGCCCTTGTGCATCACAAAGAGCAGGAGGCAGAAGCCCAAAAGATTCCACAGGGATTCGTACAGGAAGGTGGGATGTACCTCCATGTAGGTTGGGTCCACGATGCCCATGCGCCAGGGAAGATCGGTCTCCCGGCCATAGGCTTCCACATTGATGAAGTTGCCCCAACGGCCCACCATCTGACCGATAAGCAGGCCAAAGGCGCAGGAGTCGATCAGAGCCAGGAAGGGGATCTTTTTATACCGGGCCACAAAGACGGCGATAAGCACCGCCATGATAATGCCCCCGTAGATGGCCAGGCCACCATTGTGGACGTTGAGCATGGCCTTGAAATTCAGACTTCCATCGGCATTCCGGTAGAGGTCCGGATTGAACAGGATATAGTAGATCCGGGCACCGATGATGCCGCCTGGACCCGCAAAGAGCAGCAGGTCTAGGATATCGTCGGCCTTCAGGCCAAACTCCTTGGCCCGCCAGCAGCAAAAGCCGCCGCCCAGAAGGAAGCCCAGGCCGATGATGATACCGTACCAATAGACACAGAAATCACCCAGGCAAAAGGCCACCCGGTTCAGTTCAAAACTCAGCCCCAGGCCGGGGAAGGTCACGGTGTTCATGCGGGATCCTCCACAGGCCGGATGACCGTCAGGGTCATCTGCTGGGGGCAGAACCAGGTGCGGATGAAGTCCTCCGCATCCTGACGGGTCATCGTATCATAGATTTCCGGGAAAGTCCAGGGGTCCTGGCCCTCAAAATAGGCCTGGGCCTGTTCCACGCAGAGATTTTCAAAGGAGTTCAGCCCCCGGACGAAACTGCCATACGCAGCCTTCTTCATCCGGTCAAAGAGGCCCTGGTCCAGCCCTTCCCTGCCAATCCGCTCCACTTCGGCCAGGATGGCATCCCGGACGGCGGCAGGGTCCTTGCTCTCGCCGCCGGCCACCAGGAAGCAGCAGCCGGGGTAATCCATAAAGCCGCAGTAGAAACCGCTGTTGATGAGGCCCTGGGTGTAGAGCTTGCTGTACAGGGAGCTGGAGGAACCCATGAGGGCTTCGCAGGTCAGGTCGCCCAGAAGCTTCTGACGAAGACAGCCGGGGCCGTCCTGGGCGGGCTGTCCCTTCACGCCGATCTGGAAGAGGGGGGCTGCCACAGGCATGACCTTGCTGTTTTCCCGGAGGTTGACCTCTCTGGGTTCGTCCTGGCCGTGGTCTCTGGGGATGGGAGCCTTGGCCTCCTTGGGCAGGATCTCCCGGGCCAGGTCACAGACCTGTTCCGGGTCCACATTGCCCGCCACGCACAGGACCATGTTGGAAGGGGTATAGAACGCCTCGTGGCAGTGATACAGGGTCTCCGCCGTGATCTGGGCGATGGACTCCACGGAACCTGCCACAGAGTTGCGGATGGGGTGGTTCTGATAGAGGGATTCCAGCAGCATCCGGTAGGACTGACGGCCGGGGTTGTCCTCCATCATGCGGATTTCCTGGGCGATGATGCCCTGCTCCTTCTGGACGCTCTCTTCGGTGAAGTAGGGCACGGAGACGAACTCCAGAAGAGTGCGCAGGTTCTCCCAAAAGCCCTCAGTACACTCGAAGTGGTAGCCGGTGATGGCGCTGCTGGTGAAGGCGTTGGGGGATGCACCGGCAGCAGACAGCTTCATAAGGGCGTTGCCCCCATCGGGGGTGTCGAACATCTTATGCTCCAGATAGTGGGCAATTCCCATGGGGGTATCCAGCCACTGACCGTTCAGCCGGAAGCGGGTGTCCATGCCGCCGTAGCGGGTGGCAAAGAAGGCGTAGCACTTGCCAAAGTCAGGCTTGGGGAAGACATAGACCCGCAGGCCGTTTTCCAGGGTCTCTTCGTACAGAGTCTCCCCGATCCGTTCATAGGTGTGTTTGATCATGGCTTACCCCTCCTTTCCCCGCAGGGTGTAGATGCTGTCCAACTTCACCTGGCAGGCAGTTTCCACCACCTGATCCAGGGTGACTTTTTCCACAGCCTCGGCCAGTTCCTCGGGGGTGTAGGCCGTGCCGGTAACAAAGCGGTTCACCCAGTATTCCTCCAGTCTGCCCTGGGCATCCAGGGAAACCCGGAGACTGCCCACCACGGAACGCCGGGCGGCTTCCAGTTCCTCGGGGGTGATATCCCCGGTCTGACAGGCAGTGAGCTGGGCCATGATCTCGTCCTCCGCCTTCTGGAAGTTGGCAAACTCCACGCCGGAATATACCAGCAGGACCCCCTTGCTGAGGGCCAGAGAGGAGCTGGCAAAGTAGCACAAGGAGAGCTTTTCCCGGACGTTCAGGAAGAGCTTGGAGTTGGTGCTGCCACCAAAGATGGCGTTGAAGAGCATGAACCGGGCCACGGTATCCAGGTCGGAGGACCCGCCGCCGGTGCGGAAGCCCATGGTGAGCTTACCCTGGGAAACGTCCATGGCATCGGAGAACCGACGGACCTCTCCCTTGGGCTGGGCCAAAGCCACAGGCGCGGGGATCTCCTTCCGCTGGCCCTGGGGCAAACTGGCAAAAGCAGCGCGGAAGGCGGCCTCTACCCGGTCAGGGTCCGAAGAACCACAATAATATAGGTAAACGGGAGCCGTGGCCAGCATATCCCGATAACGGCTGTACAGAGCCTCCCCGGTAATGGCTCTGGCCTGGTCTTCGCTACCCAGCTTTTCGATGCTGTAAGCCTCTCCCTCGCACATCAAAGAACGCAGACGAGAAAGAGAATACTGGAGCTTGTCGTTGACCTCGCTGCGAATCTTGTCCACCAGGTTGGCCTTCTCGCTCTCCACGTAGTCGGGCCGGAAGCTCTCCCCTTCCCCCGCAGGCTCCAGGACGATCTCCCCCAGCAGGGATGCGGCGGACTCTAAGATCCGAGAGTCCCCGGGCACATAGGCGTCGTCCAGGAAACTTCCCCAGAAGCCGATACACTGGGTCTCCCCTTTTTTGCGGATGAGAGGCTCGATGCCGCCGCCGTAGAGATTGTCCAGGGCAGCAGACAGTCTCTCCATGTCGGGATGGTTCCGGGTACCCCGGCGCAGGACCTTGGGGAGCAGGGCATTCAGAGAGGCCGTGTCCTCGGCAAGGGGCTCCAGAAAGGTGATACCCAGCATGGATGTCTTGAATTTATTGGTCTGGACCGCCCGGAGCACAACGCCGGGGGCCAGAGTACGTTCGTAAATGGGTAACATGGTTTCCCTCCTTCGGGATCTCAATAGGCGATTTTCCTCCGGAACCCCACACTATTGTATTATATATTGTACCACAAACTTCGGGAATGTAAAGTCACGGCAACATTTCCAGTAAATAATGTCCAGCACTGGCCTTTTTTATACAATTTCCTGTCAATTTTATCTTGACAAAATGATGAAATTCATGTAGGATAGTCACTGTTGTAAAGGAAAACAACTTTACAGGCCGCACACAGGAGGGCACACCATGAAGAACCAAGCATATCGAATGGCTATGCTCTATGATTTCTATGGGGATCTGCTCACCGCGCGGCAGAAAGAGTTTTACGACCTGTACTACAACGATGACCTCTCCCTGGCTGAAATCGCAGAAAACTACGAGATCACCCGGCAGGGCGTCCGGGACATCATCGTCCGGGCAGAAAAGACCCTGGAGGACATCGAGGAAAAGACCGGTCTGATCCGACGCTTTCACCAGACCCGGGCCACGGTGTCCACCCTTCGGGAGTTGACCACACAGATCGAGGCCATCAACCGGGATCGGCTGAAAGACAGCGAACTGGAAAAGCTCTGCACCCAACTCAGCGAAGCCATGGAAGATCTGGAAAGGGAGTGAGTTTTATGGCATTCGAAGGATTAACCGAAAAACTCTCCTCCGCATTCAAGAAACTCCGCAACAAAGGTCGTCTCACCGAGGCCGATGTGAAGGAGGCCATGCGAGAGATCCGACTGGCTCTGCTGGAAGCTGACGTCAGCTACAAAGTCGTCAAGGACTTTATCAAGGGTGTCACCGAAAAGGCCGTCGGTGCAGAAGTTCTGGAAAGCCTGACCCCCGGCCAGGCCATCGTCAAGATCGTCAACCAGGAACTGGTGGATCTGATGGGTGGCAGCAGCGCCAAGATCACCATCGCATCCCAGCCCCCCACGGTGGTTATGATGGTTGGTCTACAGGGTGCCGGTAAGACCACCAATTGCGCCAAGCTGGCCGGTCTCATGCGCAAGCAGAACGGCAAGCGCCCCCTGCTGGCAGCCTGCGACATTTACCGCCCCGCTGCCATCCAGCAGCTGAAGGTAGTCGGCGAGCAGCTGAACATCCCTGTCTTTGAAATGGGACAGGAAAACCCCGTAACCATCGCGAA
Source organism: Ruminiclostridium sp. (assembly GCA_017547425.1). GTDB lineage: Bacteria > Bacillota > Clostridia > Oscillospirales > Oscillospiraceae > Evtepia. The sequence continues at coordinate 4,337 of JAFYPT010000177.1, read as the reverse complement.
AGAGGCCATCGAGCACGCCAAAAAGCACGGCAATGACATGGTCTTTTTAGATACCGCCGGCCGTCTCCACGTGGACGAAACTCTCATGGCAGAGCTTCAGGCCATCAAGGAGGCTGTCAACCCCACCGAGATCCTGCTGGTGGTGGACGCCATGATCGGTCAGGATGCCGTCAATGCCGCCAAGGCTTTTGACGATGCCCTGGACATCGACGGCGTGGTCCTCACCAAGCTGGACGGTGATGCCCGAGGCGGTGCCGCCCTGTCCATCAAGGCAGTCACCGGCAAGCCCATCAAGTTCGTGGGCATGGGCGAAAAACTGGACAACATCGAGGTCTTCCATCCTGACAGAATGGCCTCCCGTATCCTGGGCATGGGCGACGTCCTCTCCCTCATCGAGAAGGCTGAGCAGCAGTTCGACATGCAGAAGGCCCAGGAGCTGGCCGAGAAGCTGAAGAAAAACCGCTTCACTCTGCAGGACTACTACGACCAGCTGGTCCAGGTCAAGAGCATGGGCTCTGTGGAGGAACTGCTGGGCATGATGCCCGGCATGAACGCCAAAGCCCTGGAGGGAGCCACCATCAACGAGAAGGCACTGGCCCACACCGAGGCCATCATCCTCTCTATGACTCCCCAGGAACGAGAGAATCCCTCGATTCTCAACAGCAGCCGCAAGAAGCGCATTGCCGCCGGTTGTGGTCTGCAGGTGGTCTCTGTGAATCGTCTGCTGAAGGAATACGAAATGATGCAGCAGATGACCAAGCAGATGTCCAAAATGGCCGGCAAACGCCGGAAAGGAAAGTTCGGCAAGATGCCCGGTGGTTTCCCCGGTGGCATGCCCGGCCTACCCTTTAAGTAAGCGATTGGTTTCCGCATATGCGGTTCCATAACAATGTAATTCATTTGGAGGTGAAAGTAACATGGTTAAGATGAGACTTCGCAGAATGGGCTCCAAGAAGAACCCCTTCTACCGTATCGTCGTTGCAGACTCCCGTTATCCCCGTGACGGCCGCTTCATTGAAGAGATCGGCACTTACGATCCCCAGCAGGAGCCCGCAGCTATCAAGGTTGACGTTGAGCGCGCTCAGGCTTGGATCAAGACCGGCGCACAGCCCACCGAAACCGTTAAGGCTCTGCTGAAGAAGGCTAATGTCATCTGATTTGGAGGGCACATGAAGGACTTGCTCACTTATATCGCCCAAAATCTGGTGGAACACCCCCAGGCCGTGGACGTACAGGAGACGGAATCGGACGGTAATGTTGTGCTTGAGCTCCGGGTCGATCCCAGTGACATGGGAAAGGTGATTGGCCGTCAGGGTCGTATCGCCAAGGAAATCCGCACACTGATGCGCTCTGTCGCCCAGCGTCAGGGCAAAAAGGTTTCCGTCGAAATTATGGACTAAAGCAAGGATTTCCTTGCTGAAGAATGGCGGCGCGTTAGCGTCCGCCATTTTTTCCTATTTACGCCAATTTTTTAAGGAGGTTTTTCCCTTGAAGAATCGTTTTCTGGAGACCGGCAAGATCGTCAACACCCATGGCATTGCCGGCGAAGTGAAGATCATGCCCTGGGCAGACGAGCCCGAATTTTTATTGGATTTTGATGCCCTTTACATTGATGGCAAGCCCTGGGAGATCCGCTCTGCCCGGGTGCACAAGAACTGTGTGCTGGTCAAGTTTGAGGGCATTGCAGATATCAACGACGCCATGAAGATCCGTGACAAAGTGGTCTGCATCGACCGGGAGGACGTGGAGCTGGAGGAAGGTGCCTTCTTCCTGGCTGACCTCTACGGTCTGGAAGTCCGGGATGCCGACACCGGTGAGGTCCTGGGCAAGATCGACGACGTGCTCACTCCCCCCGCCAGCAACGTCTATGTGGTCAAGAACGGCAAGAAGACCCACATGATCCCCGCTGTTCCCGAGTTTGTCATCGAGACCAACGTGGACGAGGGCTTCATCCGGGTCCGTCTCATCGAAGGGATGTGAGCCCATGGCTGACTTTCAGTACCACATCCACATCATGACCCTCTTCCCCGATGTGGTAGGCGACATGATGTGCGAGTCCATACTGGGCCGCGCCCAGGAGCGCGACATCATCCGCATCGACTGCCATCAGATCCGGGACTACACCCTGAACAAGCAGAAGCAGGTGGACAACTACCCCTACGGCGGCGGCCGAGGCGCCGTCATGCAGGCAGATCCCCTGTACCAGTGCTGGAAGCACATCTGCGAGCTGGAGGGCAAGCGGGTCCACACCATCTACCTCTCCCCCTGCGGCAAGGTCTTTAAGCAGGCCGATGCCAAGCGTCTGAACCAGGACTACGACAGCCTGATCCTGGTCTGCGGCCACTACGAGGGCATCGACGAGCGATTCATTGAGGAGTGTGTGGACGAGGAGATCTCTCTGGGTGACTTCGTCCTCACCGGCGGTGAGATCCCTGCCATGGCCGTGGCAGACGCCGTCTGCCGTCTGGTCCCCGGTGTCCTGTCCGACCCCGAGTGCTTCACCGAGGAGAGCCACTGGGACGGCCTGCTGGAATGCCCCCAGTACTCCCGGCCTGAGGTCTGGCACGACCGCCGGGTCCCCCCCATCCTCCTGTCCGGCCACCACGCCAACATCGCCAAATGGCGCCGGAAGCAGGCCATCATCCGTACCCGGGACCGTCGTCCTGACATGTATGAGAAGCTGGACCTGTCCTCCAAGGCAGACAAGAAGCTGCTGAAGGAGATCGCCGAAGAAGAAGCCGCCGCACAGGCTACAGAAGAATAAGTTCAACATAGATAAAACGGATGTACCTGCGAAAAGGTACATCCGTTTTTTTGTTTTACCAGATGATCTCCAGATAGTCATACATGACCCTGCCATCGGCCAGATATCGAGGAACGGATATCTGATCCTCTTTTGAAAAGGTTTCTCTTTGGACCTCTCCATAGCCCTCTTCGTAGCAGGTTTCCGCAATTAGGTAGGCCGTATCCTGGCAGCCCTGCCAAGGCTCCAACGGTTCTCCCGGCCTAATGTCCAACCGGGCCAGGACTTGATTTTTCCCGTCCATCTGAAGAATGACCGTCTTTTCTACAGGGGCCACCGATTCCAGGTGGCAGGTAACCGATACGCTTTCCCGCTTGGTCTTACCATCCAGCCGATAGGTCACGGTATCTTCCTGCGAGCAGGTCAGCACCGTACCAGGCTGATCCATCCTGCCGCTGGGACCTTCCTGGGCGATGACATAGAGATCACCCGCCTCGGTCACATAGACCGGATTGGGGCACAAAGTATACCCGCCGCCTGCGGCGTTCACATAGACCGTTCCCTCCTGACTTTCCGTAATTTCGTCCACGACTCTGCCGCAGGGAATATAGTCCGCTTCCCCGGAGGTGTACCAAGAAAAGCCCCGGTCATCCACCGGCACAGGATAGTAGTACATGGGATAGCACTCGACCTCGATACCATCAAACACGAAGAGGGGCAGACCGTCTTCGCCAGTCTCCTGTACGCCGTCAAAGCGCTCCCCATCCTCTCCGATGGGTTCCAGAGAGATATAGAAACCAATGAGCCAATCGCCGTTCTCTTCCCCCTGGGCCAACTGACAACCGGAGAGAAGCTGGGCACACAGGACCAGCAGACAACAAAGCTTTCTCATCCGATCCCCTCCTCCCAGAGAACGGTGGTAGTTCGGCGGCTGAGGATGCCGGGAATTTCCTGGACATAGGTGGTAAAGGTTCGGTCATCGTCGTCGTTTCGGTCCAGGAGGATGCGGTCCACGTAGGGAGTACCATGGCCGTTGATACAGTGAGATTCTGCCAGGATATAGGCCGTCTCCTCCTCCACCATCAAGATCTCAGGAGTCTGGTCGGAGGAATACTCCTGGGTGGAGATAGGCCGGTGGTCGACCGTCATCTGGGTAAAGACCACCTTCTCCACCGGGTTCTTGCCGTGATAGCCGTACTCCAGCACCAGGCCGCTGGTCTTGGTCCCCTCTAAGGTCTCCACCGTGGTGGTGGAAGACCAGGTGTAACTGACATAGGCACCTTCGCTTAGCATGGATGCACAGTCGAAGGCATCGGGGGTAGCTTCCAGATAGACCTTACCATCATTGGTCTGGTACATGGGGTTAGCAAACAGGCACTTCTGCTCGCCCCAGGTGAGGGCATAGATAGTCCCCTTCACGGTCATGGTCTCTCCCCCATCCTCTACTGCGGTGGAGAGATGGCGCTCCTGGATTGCCTGATTCTTCTCCTGCATGGAACGGACCTGACCATCCTCCCCCACAATGGGGATCTGATAGAAAGCTACACCTTCCAGGCCGGGGAAATCATAATAGATGTCCCCCTTTTCGTCGGTG
>JAFYPT010000176.1 GCA_017547425.1 Ruminiclostridium sp. | reverse complement strand
TTGCCTGCATCTCGGTGTACCACTCGGAGTAGTCAATGGAGCGCAGGGCGTCGGCAGCCTTTGCCTCCCAGCGAACGTCGCCGAAGGCCTCCACCATAACCAGCTGATAGCCGGTCACAGCACCGGTGGAATCGGTGTAGGACAGGACGGTCACGTCACCCACCTGACGGCCAGTCTCGAACAGCCATGCGGACAGGTCGGATGCGATGGTGTCACGGTCGGCGTTCTCCACCAGCTCGGGGGAGACAGACTCGGTAGCCAGAGCGCCGAACTCGGTGACGGCGCCGGATTCCCAGTCACCCAGCAGAGCCTTGGCCTGGTCTTCGGCGGCAGCCAGGGATTCTGCGTTGGAAGCATCCTCAGCGGGGATCACCATGGTCTGGTAGCTCATGGTCTGGTAGATGTCGTCGCCCTTGGTGCGGCCCAGGAACTGAACCACGGTGTAGCCGGTGCCTTCCACTTCGATGGCAGCAATGTCGCCCACGGAGCGGCCAGCAGACATGACCCAGTCAGCAGCGTCAGCCACCAGATAGGTGGTGACGGTGTCACCGGTGACCTGAACATTGTGGTTGTACTCTTCATCCTCGTAGGAGGCAGCCACGGACTCATCCACGTGAGCGGCAGCAGCCTGGTTGAAGGTTGCGCCGCCGGTGAGGATCTCAGCGATCATGGCGTCAGCCTCCTGGGAAGCGGCTTCCATAGCGGCAGCGGTCTCTTCCTCGGTGGCCTCGATGGGGTTGCCCTCCTCGTCGGTCTCGGTCTCTACGTTGGCGGTGATGGTGCAGTAGCGGTAGCTGTAGGAGTCCAGAGCATTGGCGTTCTCTGCGTAGTAGGCCTCCAGCTCGTCCTGGCTGTAGGTGAACTCGTAGGCCACATGGTTGGAGTACTCATCGGCCAGGATGCCGTCTGCCAGGACCTTCTCGAAGAGGTCCTTGGTCATCATTTCGCCGTACAGCAGCTTCAGGTAAGCGTCCTCGGTGTAGTTGTTCTGGACGCTGTACATGGTCAGGTAGCTCATGTTCTGGTTGATGGCGGCCTGACCTTCTTCGGACAGGGTGTAGCCAGCAGCCTCAGCCTCGCTGGTCAGCAGAGCCACACGCTGGAGCTCCTGCAGGGCAGACTCCATGAAGTAATCGGCATAGGTGGTGCCAGCCTCTTCGTCGATGAACTGCTCGCTGGGAGAAAGAGCGGTGTCATAGCCCATGTCGATGCCGTACATGGCATACTGCTCAGCCTGGGTGATGAACTGGTTGGCCACAGCCTGGTAGTAGTAGGAGACCTCTGCCGCAGAGTATTCCTTCTCGCCCACGGTAGCGGCGGTTGCATTTTCGTTGACGTTGTTTCCGGAAAGAATGCCGGAGTTCCAGATCAGCAGGGCTGCCACCAGAATGGTGCAGACGATGCCGATGGCCCAATAGAGCTTTGCCTTGGAACCGGCAGTTTCAGTCTGATTGGTGCTCATTGATACTTCGTCCTCCTTGTTTGTATTGAAGCATTTACAAACATCCATTATACAAAAGAACGGTTGCTTTTGCAAGACAAAAAGCCCTTTCAAACCGGATGAAATCGTTGAAATTTTGCACCAAAAGGCCTATAATGAAAGGGATTTCAGAAAACAATGCACCGAGAGGGGACAAAGACCATGAAGCCAGTGATCACAGTTCAGAATATGCGGGAGAGCGATGCCTACACCATCCGGGAGTTTGTCCCCAGCAAGGAACTCATGTACCGGGCCGCCATGGGCGTGTATCTGGCGACGGAGTGGAAAGGGACCATCGGCATCCTGGTGGGCGCCGGAAACAACGGCGGGGACGGCTATGCCCTGGCCTGTATCTTGGCCGACCGGGGGATCCCCTCTACTATTTACCGGGTGTCGGAAAAGTTCTCTGAGGACGGAAAATACTATTACGACATGGCCATGGAAAAGGGCGTGCAGATCGAGATGTTCCGTGAGACCACCGATCTGTCTGGCTATGACATCCTGGTGGACTGCATGCTGGGCACCGGCTTTTCCGGAGAGGTCCGGGGCCTCTACCGTGCGGCCATTGAGGGCATGAACAAGTCCGGGGCCTATACCATTTGTGTGGATATCAACAGCGGCATGAATGGGGATACCGGCTTGGGAGACCTGGTGGTGAAGGCCGACCTGACCGTCACCATCGGCTTCTTAAAGACCGGCTTTTTCCTGGGGGATTCTTACCGCCATACCGACAAGCTGGTGGTCACTGACATTGGCATCAAGCTTCTGACCGAGGAGTATTGGCTGTGCGGCCAGGCACCTTGGAATCTGAGCAACGCCCTGGAACTGCCTGGGGATCTCCTGCCGGAAGAGGCCAAGGCACAGGCCTGGGAGAAGGGGAGCATTGTCTGCATCCCCGGCAAGACCCCGCTGGTTACCGACGGCCAGAAGGTCTGCTTCATCGGAGAGGAACCGGAGACCATCCTCTCTCTGGGTGAATGAGATGAGGGTGGAACTCTTTGGTTCTTCTGTGTGGGTAGACCGGGAAACCACAGAAACGTGGTATGCAGGGGCCGGACCCTGGGACTGCACCTGCGGTTACTGCCGCAATTTTCTGGCCCTAGCCGAAAAAAGGCAACTGCCGAAGGCTGTTCTGGACACCCTGGATCCCTTGGGCATTCCACCGGAAAAGGCCACCTATGTGTGTGAGCTGTCCCCCGACGGGGAGGAAGTTCACTATCAGTTCAGCTACCGGCTGGCCGGGTGTATCATAGAAGACGGTGAGGACGGGGTGGGCCGCTGCTGCCACGAGACCTATCCCTATGGTGCCCCCGGCTTTCCAGAACCTCACTTCGACCTGGAATTCTGCTACACTCTCCCCTGGGTGCTGGAAGAATCGAAATGAGCAGAAAACGAGCATCCGCAAATTTGCGGATGCTCGTTTTTGTTATGTCTCAGGTTTCCACAGGAACAACCCCTCGGACCGGGCGATCTCCCCGACCAGCTTCAACAGCTCTAGGCTGGGGGCATATAAAGCCAGGTTCAGGCAGTCCCACTCAAAGACCAGCAGAGACGTTTCCTCCGGCAGGAGCATATTCAACCAGCCGGAGTGGTTCTCCAGAATGGTCTCTATGGCTTCGGCGATCAAGGCGGGGGAGGGATCTTCCACCCATTCACCCCAGTGGACCGTCATGGGGTGGTAGCACAGGAGCTTCAGGACAACAGCGGTGAACCGTTCCCGCAGTCCATAGGTGTCGTAGTGGTTCAGCAGAAAGTTTTCCACCTTGAAATATCGGCTGCGGGACTCTGCCGGGATCTGCCTAGGCAGGTAGTCGATCACCCAGCAGTCCTTTTTCAGTAGTTCCTCTACCAGGATGTGATGTTCACTCATGGAGGCCACCTCCTCAAGTCATATCCAGCACAGCATCCGCCAGGGCATCCCGCTCGGCGGGGTCGTGGGTCACGATGATGAGGGTCCGATCCTGGGTGTGGTGTTTCAGGTAGTTCACCACAACCTCTTTGGTGTCCTTGTCCAGACCGGTGAAGGGCTCGTCCAGGATCATCAGCTCTCCAGGGGCCAGCACCGCCCGGGCGATGGCCACCCGCCGCTTCATGCCGCCGCTGAGGGTCCGTACGGGCTTGTGCAAACTGTCCCCCAAACCCAGCTCGGTCAGGTGGTCTGCCATGACCTGTCTGTCCCCGTGGTGGCACACAGCCGCCAGGTTGGAGAGGGCAGAGAAGTCCTCAAAGAGCCGGTTCTCCTGAAAGACGGCAGACACCCGGTCCGGTCTTCCGGTGATGGTCCCCCGGTCGGGGGTCTCCAGACCCAGGATGATGCGGAGGAGGGTGGTCTTGCCACAGCCGGAGGGGCCCATGATGCAGGTCCGCTTTCCGGCATGGAAGGTGTGTGAGAAGTCCGCAAGGACGGTCTTGTCCCCGTAAGATTTCCCGATGTGTTGCAGGATCAGATCGTTCACAGTTTTTCCAACCTCCCATAAAACCATTTCAGCAGGGCCAGGAAGCCCTTTTCAAAGAGGACACTCACCACCACCACGATGATGGTCCAGGTGAAGAGGTCGGTGGTGTTGAAGTAAACCTTGGCGTCATAGAACATCTGGCCGATGGACCCGGAGGGGATGCCAATGATCTCGGCGGCGATGCCCGCCTTCCAGGAGATGCCCAGACCCACCGAGCAGGCCGAGATGAGATAGGGCTTCATCTGGGGGAGCCACAGGTAGAGGACCCGCTTCCGCCAGGGAAGCCGAAAGATCTCCACGGCCTCCAGCATCTGCTTGTCCACGCTGCGGATACTCTGCAGGACGTTGGTGTACACGATGGGCAGAACCATCAGGAAGGAAATGAACACCGACAGCCGGGCCGAGGACATCCAGATGAGGCAGATGACGATGAAGGAGGCCACGGGGACCGACTTGACCATCACTGCCCAGGGGCGAAATAGAACTTCGAAGAGGGGGAACCGTCCCGCCAGAGCCCCCAGACCAAGACCCAGGGCCAGACCCAGCAGGAAGCCCGCCACGATCTTCCGGAAGGTGAACCAGATGGTGGACCAGAAGCCCTCTTCCAGCCAGATGCCCGCCAATCGTTCAAAAACCGACAGGGGAGTGGGGACCAAAAGCTGGTGACCAACAGACAGGGCCAACAGTTCCCAGACCAAAATGGCCAGAAGGACGGCCCCAATTCTTTGTAATGTGCGTTTATGCTGTTGTAAGACGGCTGGGATTCGCTCCATGACGTCCTCCTTGTGGAATGATTTGCTCCAGTATACCACAATTTTTTGAAAAAGAGGTTGCAAATGCAACGAA
>JAFYPT010000175.1 GCA_017547425.1 Ruminiclostridium sp. | reverse complement strand
GTGAAGTAGAGCTCGGTCTCCTCCTGGGTGTCGGCTTCCGCCAGGAACTTGCCAGTGGGGTCATAGGCGCAGCTCTGGCCGCAGTAGTGGAACCGTTTCTCGTGGCCCACGTAGTTGCAGTACAGGGTGGGGACCATGTTTTCCATAGCTCGGGCACGCATATACACGGCGTGGTAGTCCTCGAAGGGGAACATGTTGGCGCCACACATGCAGATGATCTCTGCCCCGTCCAGAGCCAGGGAACGGGCAGTCTCGGGGAACTCGCCGTCGTAGCAGACCAGAAGACCCATGCGGCCGAAGGAGGTGTCGAAGGCCCGGTGGGACTGGGCGTTGCCGGGGTCGAACATCTTTTCCTCGCCGCCGAACATGTGGGTCTTGTGGGCGGCTCCCTTGATGGTGCCGTCCCGGTCGATCATCACCACGGAGTTGTGGGGCTTGCCGTTGGGGTCGGTGATGGTGGGCAGACCAACCACCACGCCCATGGCGTACTCCTTGGCCTTGGCCTTCAGAACGGCCAGAGCTTCGCCGGTCTCCAGGTCCTCAGCCAGTTCGGTCAGCTTGTCCTTGACGAAGTAGCCGGTGAGGAACATCTCGGGCAGGAGGATCAGATCCACACCCTTGGCATGGGCTTGTTCCATCCAGGCCAGAGCCCGGTTCAGGTTGGCCTCCTTGTCATAGGGCAGGGAGGTGGTCTGGATGATGCAGGCGTTGAAAACAGACATGATAAGTCTCCTCTCTGGGGGAATATGAAAAAACGAGCTGCAAACACGGGTTTGCAGCTCGTTTGTGTCGTTTCCGGAATTAGTCGGTCACGTAGGGCAGCAGAGCGATCTGACGAGCGCGCTTGATGGCCTCAGTCAGCTGACGCTGATGCATTGCGCAGGTACCGGTGGTTCTGCGGGGCAGGATCTTGGAGCGCTCAGAAACGAAGCGGCGCAGCTTAGCAGAATCCTTGTAGTCGATGTGCTCGACCTTATCGACGCAGAAAGTACAAACCTTGCGGCGCTTACGGTTGCCGCGAGGACGTTCTCTATCCATAGCCATAGTAGCAAACCTCCTTGATGATGATAGTGGCCTATTAGAAAGGCAGTTCGCCGTCGTCGTCCGTCAGGTCTGCGAACTGATCGACAGCGGGAGCAGCGGAATATCCGCCGCCGGACGAGGGGTAGTTACCGCCGGGAGCACCGTAACCGCCGCCTGCGGGAGCGCCGTAGCCTCTGCCGCCGGTGGGTGCGGGTGCGTAGCCGCCGCCATTGTCACCGTCTCTGCGGGAGTCACCGAAATAGACATTGTCGGCAACGACCTCAGTGACGAAACGACGGTTGCCGTCACGGTCGGTGTAGTCGCGGGCCTGGAGCTTGCCCTCCACAATGGCCATACGGCCCTTGGTGAAGTACCGGGAGACGAACTCGCCGGTCTGGCGCCATGCCACGACACTGATGAAATCGGCTTTCCGCTCGCCGGTTTCCCGGTCCTTGAAGTCCCGGTCCACAGCCAGGCGGAAGGTAGCCACGGCCACGCCGTTGGGGGTGTGGCGCAGTTCAGGATCGGCAACTAAGCGACCCTGGAGGAAGACCTTGTTCAGCATAGAGCAGGAGTCTCCTTATGCGTCCTTGCAGATGATCATGGAGCGCATGACGCCTTCGGTGATCTTCAGCACGCGGTCCAGCTCTGCGGGCAGGCTGGGCTCTGCGGTGAAGGTCATCAGGACGTAATAACCCTCGTTCAGGTCATTGATGGGGTATGCCAGACGACGCTTGCCCCACTCGTCGACTTCGCTCACGGTACCCTGAGTCTCAACCAGAGTCTTGAACTTTTCGACCATAGCGGCAATTGCCTCTTCGCCCATTGCGGGATCCAGGATATAGACCACTTCGTAGTTTGCGTTAACCTTTGCCATGTTCGTTGCACCTCCTTATGGACATTTGCCCGGCAGTCTCCGCTGCCGGAAAGGATAAGTCTGTTAGACACAGACCCTATTATTATACCGAAATTCAACGATTTGTCAAGATGTTTCCCTTCTGGCATATTTGCCAAACTCAGGGGGAAAACTGGCCGGGAGGTGATATAAATGGACTTAAATCAGTGGAGCAACGCCGAGTACAACGCCTATGTGGCCGCCAAAGCCAAGCCATCGCCCCTGGGGAAAAACATGGTGTGGGCCTTCTGTGTTGGGGGGCTCATCTGCGTGCTGGGCCAGGGGCTTTTGGACTTTTACCAAAGCCGGGGCCTGGGGGAGGAGGCCGCCGGGACGGCGGAATGTGTGACCCTCATCTTCCTGGCGGCCTTCCTTACGGGGATCGGAGTATTTGACAGGATCGCCAAGCACGCCGGGGCGGGGACCATGGTGCCCATCACGGGCTTTGCCAACGCCATGGTGTCCCCGGCCATGGAGTTCAAACAGGAGGGACTGGTGACGGGGACGGCGGTGAAGCTCTTTACCGTGGCGGGGCCGGTGCTGGTCTACGGCATTTCGGCCAGTGTGGTGTATGGGGTCATTTTGTGGGTGATCCAGCGGGTTTGACCCTTGACGAGGGGGAAGATTTGGAATAAGATAGGGTTCATGATTTCATAAGAAAACAATGAGGAAAGAATCATGCTGGGAACCATCGTCAACACAGGAACAATCCTTGCCGGAAGCATCATCGGCAGTGTATTTAAAAAAGGTCTGCAGGAGAAGCATCAGACCGTGCTCTTCAACGCCATGGGTCTGGCGGCCTGCGGCCTGGGCATCAACGCCGTGGTCCAGAACATGCCCGACAGCAACTTCCCGGTGCTGTTTATTGTAAGTCTGGCCCTGGGCGGCCTGTTGGGCACTGCCTGGGACCTGGAAAATCGGTTCCAGCGGCTGGCCGACCGATTTTCCAAGGGGGAGTTGAGCAAGGGTTTGTCCACGGGCATCCTTCTCTTCTGCATTGGTACCCTGTCCATCCTGGGGCCCATCCAGAGCGCCTTGTATGGGGACAACACCTATCTCTTTACCAATGCAACCCTGGACTTCGTGACCTCTATGGTGTTGGCCTCTACCTACGGCATCGGCATTGCCCTGACGGCGGCCGTCCTCTTCTGCTGGCAGGGGAGCATCTATCTGCTGGCTACCTTCCTGGGTCCCTTCATGACGGCGGATATGATGACCGAGCTGTCCATCGTGGGCGGTTTCCTCATCGCTTGCTCTGGCCTGTCCATTCTGAATATCAAGGACTGCAAGACCATGAACATGCTGCCGGCCCTGGCCATTCCCCTCATCTTCTGCGGAATTCTTTCTTTCTTTTAACGCAAAACCGCCTTCCGAATACGGAAGGCGGTTTTAATGTTTCAGTTTTTATCCAGAATTCTCTGGTAATTTTCCTGATCAGTGTCCCCTTCGGTGGAGATGAGCAGGACCCGGGAAGTTTCGTCCAGGCCCAGGCGGTCCCGCAGGTCGGCCAGGCGATCCTCAGTCATAAGCCCCTCCAGCACACCGGCGGTGACGGCGCCGGATTCCCCAGAGATCACCTTGGGGTCATCCCCCAGAGGCTTCCCCAGCAGGATCATGCCCCGGGCGGCATAGTGATCGGCACAGGAGACGAAGCAGTCGGCTACGCCTTTCAGGATATCCCAGCTGACGGTGCAGGGCTCGCCGCAGCAGAGACCGGCCATCATGGAGTTCATGTCCCCGGTGACGAAGTGGAGCTGGCCGTCGTCGGCCTTGGCGGTGCGGTAGAGGCAGTCGGCCTGGTCGGGTTCGCAGATGACGGTGACGGGGCGGTCCTCTCCATAGAGGGCGGCGAAGTAGCCGGAGACCGCTCCTGCCACGCTGCCCACCCCGGCCTGGAGGAAGAGATGGGTGGGGGGCTGGTCCAGTTCCCGGGCAATTTCGTGGGCCAGGGTGGTGTAGCCCTGCATGATGTGGGTGGGGGCATCCTCGTAGCCCTCCCAGGCGGTGTCCTGGATGAGGACCCAACCCT
>JAFYPT010000174.1 GCA_017547425.1 Ruminiclostridium sp. | reverse complement strand
GGGCAAAATGCTGGACGCCCACACCAACGCCAGGATGTCCACCCTCATTGTGAACATCTTTAACCCCATGCTCATCCTGTCCAGCGCCGCTGGGTCTGTGGGACAAGTCCCCCTCCAGCGAATTTTGCTGGTCTTCGCCATCGCCCTGGGTATGTTCCTCTTCTTCATCCTGGCGGGCATGGTCCTGACCCGGTTCTTCTCCAAGGACCCCATCCAGCAAAAAATCTACCAGCTCATGTTCGTCTTCTCCAACCTGGGCTTCATCGGCATCCCCGTGGTGTCCAGCGTTCTGGGGGCCGAGTATGTGGTCTATGTGTCCCAGTTCCTGCTGATTTACAACCTGGTCTTCTACACCTATGGCCGCACCCTCATGCGGGGTAAGTTCAACCTGGCGGCTCTGCGGTCCCTGGTGAACCCCGGCAACATCGCCTGTGTGCTGGCCATGGTCCTGGTGCTGGCCAACATCCACCTCCCCGCCTTCCTGAACACCGCCGTGGACTATCTGGGCGGCGCCGCCTCTCCCCTGGCTCTGGTGTCCGTGGGCTTTACCCTGGCCAACGCCAACGTGAAAGAGATTTTCGGGGACAAAAAGCTCTACCTCTTCACCTTTGTGAAGCTTCTGGTCCTGCCTTTGGTCCTGCTCCCCCTCCTGCGAATGCTGCCCGTGGATGACGGTCTGGCCGCTGTCTGCCTGGTCATGTTCGGCATGCCCGTGGGCAGCATGCCCCTGATGCTCATCACCGAGCGTGGCCTGGACGGCCGCACTTGCACCGCCGCCGTCATCATGTCCACCATCCTCTGCGTGGTGACCGTTCCCATTCTTATGTCCTTTGTATGACGACAAAAACCGCCTGCCGGTATCGGCAGGCGGTTCAACTGTTTTTATGGAAATCAGCCGGAGATGATGATGCCCTGGTCCATGGCGTAGAAGGTGTTCAGGCCACGGCACTCCTGCAGGTCCACAGACTTAACAGGAAGGGTCTCCAGAATGATGGCCTTCATCTTCTCTGCGCCAGCGGGATTCTGGCAGTGGGAGACAATGACCTCGGCGTCCTTGTAGTCCTTGAAGGCGGCCATCTTCTCCACCAGACCCCGGTAGGTCTTCTTCTCGCCCCGGGCCTTGTCCAGGACCCGGATGGTACCCTCGGGAGTGGCGTCGGCGATGACGTGGATGCCCAGGGTGTGGAGGATAGTGCCCAGCAGGGGCTTCATACGGCCGTTCTTGATCAGGTTGTCGAAGCACTCCAGGGTGTAGACGGTGTACTGTTCGTCCCGATACTTCAGGAGCTTTTCGCTGATGCCCTCAAAGTCGTTCTCGTCCTCGGCGATCAGGCGCTGGGCCATCCGGTCCAGCAGGGACAGAGCGCCGGAGGTGGAGCAGCTGTCCACCAGGCAGATCTTTTTCTCGGGGAATTCCTCCAAGACCATGTCACGAGCGGTGACCGCAGCGGCAAAGGAACCGGAGAGGTTGCCGGAAATGGTAATGCACACAGAGCAGTCTGCAGAGACGAAAGCCTGATAGTAGGCATCGGGAGAGGGGCAGGCGCTGCTGGAAGGACCCTTCTCAGCGGCCATATGGGCCAGCAGGGTGGGCACGTCCAGGGTGGCGTCGTCCACATATTCCTTGTCGCCCACCAGCAGGGTCAGGGGGGCCACTTTACGGTACAGCTTGCCGGGGATGAGTTCCGCAGGCAGTAGGTCGGAGCTGCTGTCACAAACGATGTTCCAGGTCATTATCATCAATCCTCGCTTCAAAATCAGCGTTTTATAATATCCAACACAAGATATAAGGGTATGGTACACCATTCGACATTTTCTGTCAAGGGCACATTGCTGCCAAAATATGGAAAAGTAAGGAAATTCCACGAACCCCGCCCATCCGTTGACAAAACCACCCCGTTGGGATAGAATAATACTCTAAACTATGCGCCAGTAGCTCAGCAGGATAGAGCAGCCGCCTCCTAAGCGGCAGGTCGGGGATTCGAATTCCTTCTGGCGTGCCAAAACCGGGACTGTCCAGAGACAGTCCCGGTTTTTCATTTCCCAAAAACGTGCACCCGCACAGAAAATGGACGTGAGTTCCCCTCTCCGCCTTGCCCTGGGCCGTCAACTCCGTTATAATAGAACCAACAATTCGAAAAAGGAGGTACCCCCATGATCTGTTTCCACGGAACCATCCTCACCTGTGACGAACACAACACCGTCGCCAGCTACCTGGTGGAGGCCGGCGGCCGCATCCGCTATGTGGGCGACACCCTGCCCCAGCAGTATGCCAAGGTCCCTGTCTACGAACTGGGGGACAAGGCCCTCATCCCCGCCTTTGCAGACACCCACCAGCACTTCGCCAGCTTTGCCACCTTTCAGGCCGGGCTGAACGTCATGGAGGCCTCCTCCAATGCAGAAATTCTGGACATGGTCCGGGACTTCGCCCTCACCGCCAAGGGTAAGATGCTGGTGGCCTTCGGCGCCTCTCCTTATTCCGTTTCCGAGGGCCGACTGGTGACCCGGGAAGAGCTGGACAGCGTCTGCCCGGACAAGCCCCTCATGCTGGTCAAGTACGACGGCCACGCCTGCATCGTGAACACCCCCCTGCTGAAGAAGCTGGAAAAGAAACTGAAAGACCTGCGGGGCTACCACCCCGACACGGGTGAAATGAATCAGGAGGCCTTCTTCGCCGTCTCTGACTATATGTCCTCCTCCCTGTCCATCCCCGAGCTGGTGGGCAATATGCAGCGAGCCATGGACCACATGGCCTCCAAGGGCATTGGTCTGGTCCACACCGTCAGCGGCATCGGCTTCCCCAAGGACATGGACATCTCCCTGGAGACCTGGGTGGGCCGCTCGGCTCAGAACGGCTTCCAGCTGCGGGTCTTCCCCCAATCTCTGGACATCAAGGCGGCCACCAGCCGTGGTCTGCCTCGCATCGGCGGCTGCTTTGCCTGCGCCCTGGACGGCTGCTTCGGCTCCCAGGACGCCGCTCTGTACGAGCCCTACACCGGCACCGAGGACAAGGGCGTTCTCTACTACGACGACCAGAAGATCATCGACTTCTGCAAGGAGGCCAACCGGGCCGGGCTCCAGATCGAACTCCACGCCATCGGCGATGCCGCCTTTGACCAGGCCGCCCGGTGCCTGAAGGCCGCTCTGGATGACTTCCCCCGGGAGGACCACCGCCACGGCATCATCCACGCCTGTCTCCCCACTAAGGAGGGCCTGGAAATCTGCCGGGATTACAACATCCATCTGCCCATGCAGTCGGCCTTCATCGGCTGGAAGCAGGAGCCGGACGAGTACCTGGAATCCATCCTGGGGGACCGGGCCGCTGCTCTGAACCCCCTGCGGACCATCTGGGATATGGGCATCCGAATCTCCGCCGGGTCCGATGCTCCCTGCACCGACCCCGACCCTATCCAGTGGATCTACAAGGCCTGCAACCATTCCGTCCCCGAGGAGTCCCTCACCGTCCAGGAGGCCCTGCGGATGTGCACCTGGAACGGAGCCTGGACCACCT
>JAFYPT010000173.1 GCA_017547425.1 Ruminiclostridium sp. | reverse complement strand
GGGATGCACGTGATGCTGGAGGAGGCCCCCTCCGTTGGGTACTGCTCTGGGTATATCAGCGCCTCCTGCGACGGGTTCCAGATCACCCTCACGGGCAAGGGCTGCCACGGGGCTATGCCCCACCTGGGGGCAGACCCCATCCAGGCGGGGGTGCATATTTACCAGGCCTTCCAGGGGCTCATCGCCCGGGAGACCCCGCCCCAGGAGACGGCAGTCCTCACCATCGGTCGATTTACTGGCGGGTCGGCCCCCAATATCATTCCTCAGACGGTGGTTCTCCAGGGGACCCTGCGGACCTACAACAAGGACCTGCGGGCCAAGCTCACCCAGCGGATGAAGGAGGTCATAGACAGCATGGTCGTGGGCCTGGGGGTGAAGGCCGAATACACCGTCCTGTCCGATGTGCCCTCCTGTTACTGCGATCCGGACCTGTTAAAAAAATTAGTGGGTTATTTGGAGGCTATGGGCGGTGGAAAAGTGGTCCCGGCGGAGCCCTTTACCGCTTCGGACGATGTGGCCTTCCTCAGCGAACAAGTCCCCACGGTGTATTTTCAGCTGGGGGCCGGGGTGCCGGGGAATCCCCACGCCCACCACAATCCGGGGGTCCTTTTTGACGAGAGGGCACTGGCCTATGGGGCGGCCATCCACGCCCAGTGCGCCTTTGAGTGGCTGAAGCACCACAGCTGAACGGGGAGTCCCCATGAAACAGCGCATTTTTTATGGGTGGTGGGTGGTGGCCGGGTGCATCCTCATCACCATGACCATGGTGCCCCCCATCATGGCCCTGAGCAACAAGTATCTGCTCTATGTCACCGAGGACCTGGGCATCTCCCGGAGCGCCTTTACCCTGGCCAATACCGTCCTCCAGGCCCTGGGCATCTTCCTGTCCCCCTTGGTCACCCGGTTTCTGGCCAAGGGGAACATGCGGGTCATCCAGTCGGTGAGTATTCTGGGATACTGTGGCAGCTATTTTTCCTACTCCCTGGCCCAAAGTCCCTTCCACCTGTATGTGAGCTCCTTCTTCTTGGGGATCTTCTACCTGAACGCCACCCTGATCCCCGTGTCCATGATGGTGACCAACTGGTTCACCGCCCGACGGGGTCTGGCCATGAGCCTGGCCATGGCGGGGATCGGGGTGGGTGGGACCATCTTCAGTCCCGTCCTCACCTTCTTTCTGGAGAGCTACGGATGGCGGACCAGCTACCGGCTCATGGCGGCCATCATCCTGGCCATTGCCCTGCCTGCCGCCCTCTTTTTGCTGAAAAAACGGCCGGAGGACGTGGGGCTGGAACCTCTGGGCGGCCAGCAGGCGGCAGCCCAGGGGATGGGCTCTGCCGGGGATCTCTCCCTGAAAAAGTCCTGGGGAAAGATTTTCTTCTGGCTTCTCCTTCTTGGTATGCTCACCAACGGCCTCATCAACGCCGGGGCCTTGGGGCACTTCCCCCCAGCCATGCAGGAGAGCCACGGGGCGGCCGTCCAGGCGGTGGTCATCTCGGCCTACTCCCTCATCAGCATCGGGGGCAAGCTCATCCTGGGGTGGGTCAACGACCGGTTCGGGGTGGTGGTGAGCACCACCTACGCCTGCCTCCTCTTCGCCCTGGCCTTTGTTTTCATGCTCCTGTCCGCCCGGAGCGTGGCCATGCTCTACGCCATGGCGGTGGTCTTTGGGTTGGGGAATGCCATCGGCACCGTGACCCCGCCCCTGCTCACCGCTGAGGTCTTCGGCAAGGAGAACTACAGCAAGGCCTACGGCATCGTCAACAGTTTCTCTCAGGTGGGCTTGTCTCTGGGGTCCCTGGCCGTTGCTTCTGTTTATGATGCTACTGGGACCTATCGCTTCGCCTGGGTCATGCTCCTGATTCTCACCGCTGTGACCCTGGTGTCTTGGGTGGGAGCGGTGGTCCTGAGCAGACGTTATCGGTAACACAAAAGCCGCACCGGTTGGTGCGGCTTTTTGCGTCAGTTTAAGAAATAGATGCCAAAATTCAAGTATCCTGCGAAGGTGACCCAGAGGATATAGGGGACCATGAGCCATCCGGCGGGTTTTCGGATGGGGAAGAAGAGGATCATGGTCACCAGGATCAGCCCCCACAGCAGGACCAGCCAGAAGAAGGAGAAGAGGTACCACTGCAGGTTGAAGAAGAGGATGGACCAGAGGAAGTTCACCCCCAGTTGGATGCCGTAGACCGTCAGGGCCCGGCGGGTGACCCCGTCGGGGGCATTCCCGGTGACCACCAGGTAGGAGGCCAGCCCCATGAGCAGGAAGAGGACGGTCCACACGATAGGGAAAAGCCAGCCGGGGGGAGATAGGGGTGGCTGGTTCAGCCGGGAGAAATCCTCCATGGCCCCACGGGTTACCAGGGCGGAGACTCCTCCCACTGCCAGGGGAATGGCCAATGCAATGGCCAGGGTTTTCCAGTTTACACGCACAAAAATCACCTCGCCTTAGTATACGGCGAAGGCATGGGGGATATACGAAAAAAGAGGCGTCCGCAAAAGCGGACGCCTCTTCGATATTCAAGAAAGGATGAATTATGCCTTCTTGCTCTTCAGGGTTGCCTGAGCGGCAGCCAGACGTGCGATGGGCACACGGAAGGGAGAGCAGGAAACATAGTTCAGGCCGACCTTGTCGCAGAACTCGACGGAGGTGGGGTC
>JAFYPT010000172.1 GCA_017547425.1 Ruminiclostridium sp. | reverse complement strand
GAATCCCTCCTTTATATATTGACGAAAATATTATAACACACAGGACTTCATGTTTCAATTCCGTTTTTTCCACACTCCTCTTTACACGAAAACACCGGAGTCGAAATAATCTCGACTCCGGTGTTCGTTACTCAATTATATTCTCGCAGAATCGGTGAAAGATGGATGCGATCTGGGCACGGGTTGCCTGGTCCCCGGGGGATAGATACCCGTCGCCGGTGCCGCTGATAATCTGCTGGCTCACCGCCCACTGCATGGCCTGGAGAGCCCAGTCGCTGATCTGGTCGGCATCCCGATACAGAAGGATGCTGGACAGCAGGTGGATGGTGGTGTCGTAGTCCTTCTCCCCAGCGTAGCGGTAGAGGATGGTCACCAGCTGCTCCCGGGTGATGTTCTTGTTGGGGCCGAACTGGGTATCGCTGAAACCCTTGACGATGCCCGCCTCAGCTGCCCAGCAGACAGCGTCCTTGTACCAGGCCGTGTCCTTCACGTCCTCAAAGTCCAGGTTGGAGCCGTCAGTCTGGGGGCTGCCCTCCAGTCGCCACAGGATGGTCACCAGCTGGGCACGGGTGGTCTTGGCATTGGGGAAAAACAGGCCGTTGTCCATGCCCTCCATGAGTCCGTTCTCCAGGCAGTACTCCACCGCCGACCAGTACCACTGGTCAGGGTCCAGGTCGGTGAAATCATCCCAGGGATTCTCCATGTCACCCCAGATGTTTTCCATGTCATCGGGAATCAGGATGTCTCCAAGGTCCACTTCTGGAATCTCAATGGGAATATCCACATTGATGTTGATGTCTACATCCTGACAGAAGGTGGCTCCGGCGGACAGGGGCAGCAGACCCAGCACCAGAGCAAGGAACACAGCAAGAAAACGTTTCACGGTACATTCCTCCTTGTTATTCATGTGTAAATTATAACACATGGAGCACCAACCTTCAATTCAGCATTTTCTTTCCAACAAAATTCTTGTATAGTATGTGTACGGAGGTAATCAACATGAAAAACAGAACCATCCGCAAGAGACTTCTCCTCTTCCTCGGCCTGATTACAGTTACCTTTCTGTGCGCCTGTTCCCCCCAGTCTCACAACTGCGAGGAACCGGAGATCTACAAAACCTACGACCTGACTGCCGACGGGGACACGGTCTACTTCAACGCCTACGACAAGGTCTGGTCCCACCAACCCGGAGACAAGGAACCTACTGAACTAGCCCAGTTCCGGGGACTCTTTTTCAACACTCCCCACGGGGTATACTGCTTTGACGAATACTGCGCCGACAACAACACCCCGGACCTCTATCAGGTACAGGGGAACGAATTGATCCCCGTTGGCAACCTGCCGGAGGAGGCCAGACGACTCACCATTCTGGATGTGGTGGATGGGGTCATCTACTGGTCCTCCATGGACACCATCTGGACGGAGAAAGGGGAGGATCTGGTCCCCACCTATCGGACCGACTGCGCCACCGGAGAGACCACCGTGCTCTTTGCTGCCCCGGACATCCAGAGACCGGAACGAATGGCTGACGGAAAGCTCTGGTTCACCGCCAAAGGCGGCATCTTCCAGTACTACGACCTGGAGACAGGAGAAACCGTCACCTACTGCAACGCCTTCTGGTCCTACCTGGCAGAGCCTTACACCGTTTTCTATTACGAGGACTTCATTCTGTGCTACTGCATCCAGTATGCCGTCAACGAAGCAGGTACTTACGGCGTAACAGGCTACTGCTACTACCGGCTGGACTACGGCAGCAGTCAACCGGTCTTCCTGTCCGACTACACCTGGCACTCCAACAGGCCTTGGCTCCTGGACAACACCCTCTACTTCCCCGGTTACGGCGAGGGAGACATTTATCTGGTAGCCCTGGATGCCCAGACCGGCCAACTCACCCAGCTGACCCAAGAGCGGTTTATCCCGGAGGAACTGGCCGTCACCCGCCGGGGATTCTACTATACGGAAAACTACGACCTCTACTGCTACGATTACGCCACAGAAAAGATCATCCGACTGGTGGATAAGCAGGAGTGATCCCCGAAAAGTGAAAAGGTTCTCTAATACCCCGTATCATTTATCCTTTTATACGAAAGTTTTCCCGTAAAAACTCTCCTCTTTCCGACCAAAAATACAGTCCCGCCGATTGACATTATCTGCCGAGAGGCGTACAATAGCATTGTATGTATATACGCAACCACGAAGGTACTATTTTAAAATAACGATTCAATCGGAGGTAAGGTCATCATGAAATATTCCAGCAAGATTGAAAAGTGCGGTCTGTCCCCCATGCGTAAGTTCCACCCCTTTGCAGTGGCAGCTAAGGCTAAGGGCCGTAACATCTATCACCTGAACATCGGCCAGCCCGACGTCGAGACCCCCAAGGCATTCTTCGACGCAGTCAAGGCTTTCGAGCAGCCCGTTCTGGAGTACGCTGCATCCCCCGGTCTGCCTGAGCTGATCGACGCTATCCAGGCTTACTATGACAACCTGAACATGCACTTCGAGAAGGACGAGATCCAGATCACCGTCGGCGGTTCCGAGGCTCTGCAGATCGTTCTGTCCACCATCCTGGACGAGGGTGACGAGATCCTGATCCCCGAACCCTACTACCCCAACTACAACACCATGGTCGCTCTGACCGGCGGCGTCATCAAGCCCATCACCACCACCCCCGAGGAAGGCTATCACTACGCTGACCGCGCTAAGGTCGAGGCTTGCATCACCGAGAAGACCCGCGCTATCATGATCACCAACCCCGGCAACCCCACCGGCGTGGTCCTGACCCCCGAAGAGCAGCGCCTGATGGTCGACATCGCTAAGGAGCACGGCCTGTTCATCATCGGTGACGAGGCTTACCGTGAGTTCGTCTACGGCGGCGAGCCCCTGCAGTCCCTGGGCGAGTACACCGACGCTGCTGAGAACGTCATCGTTCTGGACACCGTCTCCAAGCGCTTCTCCGCTTGCGGCGCTCGTGTCGGCTGCATCCTGTCCCGCAACAAGGAGCTGATGAGCCACTGCATGAAGATGTGCCAGGCACGTCTGTGCGTTGCTACCCTGGACCAGGTGGGCTCCACCGCTCTGTACTCCGTCGGCCCCGAGTACTTCGCTGCTGTCCGCGACGAGTACAAGCTGCGCCGTGACACCTGCGTGGCTAAGCTGGAAAAGATGCCCGGCGTCATTTTCTCCTGCCCCAAGGGTGCATTCTACATCATGGCTGCTCTGCCCGTTGACGACGCAGACAAGTTCCAGCAGTGGCTGCTGGAGGAGTTCGAGGACAACGGCGACACCGTCATGTTCTCCCCCGCAGAGTCCATGTACGCAACTCCTGGCAAGGGCAAGAACGAAATCCGCATGGCTTACGTTCTGGAAGCTGACAAGCTGGCCCGCGCTATGGACCTGCTGGCTCTGGGCCTGGAGAAATACAACAGCAAGTAATCCTCTCCGGTCCTCCAACCAAACAAACGAAACCGGCGTGACCAAATGGTCACGCCGGTTTTTTCTGCGGAAAAGCCAGGCTTTTCCTGGTTTTCCTTGCATGATCTAGAGGAATAGGATATGATGGGTGAAAAGAGAAACGAGGGGAGAGGATTCCCATGAGATCTGTATTTATCGTAAACCCCGTAGCCGGAGGGAGAAACATCAGCGACGAGCTGGCAAGACTTCTGGCCCAGGCGGCAGCTACCATAGAAAACCCCAACTATGTGATCACCCGCACCACCCACGCGGGCCACGCCAGGGAGCTGGCTGAGTCCTACGCCAAGACCGGTGAGCCGATCCGCCTCTTTGCCGTAGGTGGGGACGGAACCCTCAACGAGGTATTTAGCGGGGCCTACCCTTATAAAAACGCCGCTGTGGGATGCATCCCTTATGGCAGCGGCAACGACTTCCCTCGTAACTTCGGCACCAAGGACGAGTTCCTGGATCTGGCTGACCAGCTCCAGGGTGAAGAACTGGACATCGACCTCTTCCGCACAGAGTTCGGCGTGGGCGCCTCCATTGCTGCAGGTGGTCTGGATGCCAAGATCGCCTACGACATCCCCAAATTCCGCCGGGTTCCCCTGTGTGGCGGTGAGACCGCCTACAAACTGTCCATTCTGCGAAATATTCTAGGCAAGCTGGATCGGAAGCTGAAGATCACCATGGACAACCACACTGTTATCAAGGATTGCATCTTGACCGCCGTCTGCAACGGCGGCTGGTACGGCGGCGGCTTCCATGCCGCCCCGGAGTGTTCCATGGATGACGGTCAGCTGGACGTGATCGTAGTCCGAAAGATCGGTCTGGCCCGCATCGCCCGGGTGCTTCCCCTGTATCAGAAGGGCAATCACTTCTTAAACGGCGAGATCGCCCCCAAGCTGCGGGACGTCATCGACTTCCATCGGTGCCGGAAGGTAATCATCGAGGTGGCTGATGGCCAGGACAAACCCATCATCATCACCGTGGACGGTGAGTGCCACCCCACCACCAAGCTGACGGTAGAAATGCTGCCCCTGGCAGGGCGTGTGGTCCTGCCGAAAAAGGTCTTTGACCGCATCAAAGCGACATAAGCACAAAAGAGCAGAGGCATAAGTGCCTCTGCTCTTTTCAATGCTTGATATTAGTCAGCCCTGAGGGGGTAACGTGGAGGTCTTGCCCGTTTCCGGCTTCTTGACGGTCTCCAGGACACCGGTGGCCAGACCGGCCAGACCCTGGATCTCAGAGGGGATGATGATCTTGGTTGCCTTGCCATTGGCGGCGGACTGGAAGGCCTCCAAGGCCTTGAGCTTCACCACCTGGTCGTTGGGGTTGGCCTCGTTCAGCAACTTGAGAGCATCGGCCATAGCTTGGTTGACCTCGCGGATGGCCTGGGCCTCTGCCTCAGCCGCCATGATGCGGGCGGTCTTCTCTGCGTCTGCCCGGAGGATCCGGGACTCCTTCTCACCCTCTGCCACCAGAATCTGGCTCTGCTTCTGGCCCTCTGCCTGGAGGATGGCCTCACGGCGTTCACGCTCGGCGCGCATCTGCTTCTCCATGGCGTTCTGGATGTCACGGGGAGGCAGGATGTTCTTCAGTTCCACGCGGTTGACCTTGATGCCCCAGGGGTCAGTGGCCTCGTCCAGGATGCTGCGCATCCGGGCGTTGATCACATCACGGGAGGTGAGGGACTGGTCCAGCTCCAGCTCGCCGATGATGTTTCGCAGGGTGGTGGCGGTGAGGTTCTCGATGGCGTTCATGGGATTCTCCACGCCGTAGGCGTAGAGCTTGGGGTCGGTGATCTGGAAATACAGGACGGTGTCGATCTGCATGGTGACGTTGTCCTTGGTGATGACCGGCTGGGGCGGGAAGTCGGCCACCTGCTCCTTCAGGGAGACCTTCTTCCGCACCTGGTCAATGAAGGGGATCTTGAAGTGCAGGCCCACGCCCCACACCGCCTGGAAAGCACCCAGACGCTCAATGACGTATGCCTTGGACTGCTGGACCACCCGAATAGAGGTAGCCAGGACGACCAGGACGATAATGATGAACAGTACTAGAGTGATTTTCGCTAACATTTGTTACACCGTTCCTTTCTCAAGAGTGGACACAATTGCCTTAACACCTTCTATTCTCTCTACCCGGACCAGGGTACCAACGGGGATGACCTCCCCATGGGCAGAGCGTGCAGTCCAGATGGCGCCGCCTACCTTAATTTGTCCGGAAGCCTCCAGGTTGTTGATGGTTTCGATGACCACGGCATCGGCCTCCAGGATCCGGTCTGCGTTGGTCTTTTCCATCTTGGGCTGAATCCACTTCCCTGCCAGGGGCCGAAGGATGGCCATGGTCAGGACGGACACGATGGCAAAGAGCCCAATCTGCACCATGAGGCTGGCGTTCAGCCAGGCCGCAAAGAGGGCAACCAGGCTGCCGGCGCAGAACCAGATGGAGATGAGGCCCGCCGTAGCGCCCTCGATGCCAGCAAAGACGATAAGCAGGACCAGCCATAACATGGGGTAATTCACTATCCGCTTCCTCCCTTCCTTCCCGATTCTCACATTGGTTTACTTACTTTTGTAAGTATTGTAACATAAGTTTCTATCCTGTGCAATAGTTTTCTCTCAGATATTCACAATTTCCGACGGTTTCCCCCTTTAGCGCAAAGAATTTTTACCATTTGCTTCCTGTCCCTTGCAACCAGGGTCGACCTTTGCTATACTATATCATTAAGTTACCTATGATTTCGCGCTGTCCTGTGCGATCAAACCCGCAAGGCTGTCCCGAAAGGAGGCCCTCTTTTGAAATTACCCCTGAAAAAACTCATCCAATATATCGGCGTGATCCTGATTGGCATCGTTCTCATCTTCCTGGTGGCCCAGGTGATGCTGAACCTGGATACCGTCATGGAGGCTGCCAGCGGCATCG
The DNA here is from genome assembly GCA_017547425.1 of Ruminiclostridium sp. Classification (GTDB taxonomy): domain Bacteria; phylum Bacillota; class Clostridia; order Oscillospirales; family Oscillospiraceae; genus Evtepia. The sequence continues at coordinate 5,081 of JAFYPT010000172.1, read as the reverse complement.
CAGGCGCCCTCCGGGCCATCGTCCTGGGCTGCGTCATGGCCTACCTTCTCTACCCGGTGGCAAGGTTTGCTGAGCATCTCCTTCTCTATCACAACGTGAGCAAAAAAGCCTCCCGGACAATGTCCACCGGCTTTGCCACCCTGGTGCTCATCACGCTGATCGTCATGTTTATCTACTTCATTGTCCCCGAACTGGCGGCCAACCTGCCCGCCCTGATCCAGGATCTGCCCTGGATGATCCGCAGCACCTTCAACCAGCTGTCCCACTTCCTGGAAGCCCAGGGACAGTCGGCAGATTTCCTCCAGGAACTCTCGGTCAAGCTCACCAACGCCTTCGCCACCTGGCTCCAGGGCGATGCGGTGGACACCCTCACCGACCTGCTCACCCGTGTGGTGGACCTGGCCAAGGGCCTGCTGAACTTCGTCATCGGCATCATCGTCATGGTCTATGTGCTCATGAGCCGGGACCAGTTCGTGGGACAGTCTAAAAAGGTCCTCTTTGCTATGTGTAAGAATCGGGGCACCTGCGACACCCTCCTGAAGCACCTGCGTGTCATCAACCGGATCTTCGGCGGCTTCGTCTCCGGCAAGCTCCTGGACTCCCTGATTATTGGCATCCTCTGCTTCATCTGCCTGTCCATCCTGAACATCCCCTACACCATGATCATCAGCCTTATCGTGGGCATCACCAATATCATCCCCGTCTTTGGCCCCTTCTTCGGCGCCATTCCCTCGGCTTTCCTGCTGCTGCTCACCGACCCTGCCAAGTGCCTGGTGTTCATCGTCTTCATCATCATCCTCCAGCAGGTGGACGGCAACATCATCGGCCCCAAGATCCTGGGCGACTCCACTGGTCTGCCTGCCTTCTGGGTCCTCTTCTCCCTGCTGCTCTTCAACCACCTGATGGGTTTCTGGGGAATGCTTCTGGGCGTGCCCCTCTTTGCCTCCTTCTATTATCTGCTGCGGGAATTCATCAATTCCCGGCTGTCCAAAAAAGAACTGCCCATGGCCACCACGGACTATGTCAACGTCTCGGGCATCGACGAGGACGGCACCCTCCAGTACACAGAACCCAAACGCATCCAGTTCTATCCCCTGGTCAAGGGTGACAACAGCTACTGGGCCCAGTTCCGGGCCTGGCTGGACCGCCCCCTTCCCAAGGACGCCTTTAAGAACAGCAAGATCTTCAGCCTGCACAAAAACGTGCGGGAATTTGCAGAACAGGAAGAGCAGAACCATCAGGACGAAGAATCCTAAGCCCCGGAGGTATTTCCCATGCGCAACCAAGCCAGCCGCCGAATGGCCCTCTGCGGCATCGCCACCGCCCTGATGGTGGTGGTCATGATGGTGGGCTCCATCCTTCCCCTGTCCACCTACTCCTGCCCCATGCTGGCAGGTATCCTGCTCATCCCCATCCTCTGGGAGGTGGGGCCCAAGATGGGCGGTCTGGTCTACCTGGCCGTCTCCATCCTCAGCATCCTCATGGCCCCGGACAAAGAGGCCGTCTTCCTCTTCGTCTTCCTCTTGGGCTGGTATCCCATCGCCCGGCCCAAGTTCCAGCACATCCGGACCAAACCCCTTCGCTGGGTGGTCAAAATGATCCTCCTGAATCTGGCCGCCATCCTCACCTACTGCTTCCTGCTGTTTGTGTTGACCATGCCGGATCTCCAGGCGGAATTTGCTGACTGGACGGTCCTCTTCCTAGCAGGCTTCCTCCTGCTGGGCAACGTCACCTTTATTCTTTATGACATTGCCCTTGGCAGACTGGTGGATCTCTATGTCCGCAAAGTCCGGCCCATACTCTTCTCCACACACACCATCGACCTGTGAGGTACCCCATGAAACAGAGAATCCTTTCCCTCCTTCTGGCCTGTGTGATGGCCATTTCCCTGGCGGCTCCTGCCGCAGCTGCCAAGACCATGAATTTCATCGACGTGAAATCCAACGATTGGTTCTATTCCGAATTAAAAGACCTCTACGGCTGGGGGGTCATCAACGGCATGACCTCCACCACCTTTGAGCCCCAGGGCACCGTCACCTTCGGTCAAGCTCTGAAGATGATCCTTCTGGCGGCCGACTACCCGGCGCAGGCCCCCACCGACACCCACTGGGCCAGCGGCTACTATCAGCTGGCCCAGCAGAAGGGATTCCTGCCCAAGAAGATGAATCTGAAGCTGGACGACCCCATCAACCGCAAGCAGATCGCCCAGATCATCGTGCTGACCCTGGACGTGAGCCGCACCGGGGCAGAACTCCCCTTCGCAGACACCGGCAGCAAGGACGCCCTGATCCTCTATGACTACGGCATCTTCACCGGCGAGTATGACGCCAACGGAAAGCTCCTCTTTAAGCCCGACAGCAACATCACCCGTGCCGAAATCAGCGCTGTCATCTGGCGGCTGTATAACCTGGACCTGCCTGAAAAGGAACCCGAACCGGAACCCTCCGGGGACTACTTCATGTTCGGCGGCAAAAAGGTCTACATCGTAGAGGAACTGCCCGAAAACGACTATGACAAGGAGATGTTCCAGGTCAACGAAAACGGCTTCCTCACCTACAACAGCGAGGAGTACACCTGCAAAGTGGGCATCGACGTCTCCCGCTACCAGGGCACCATCGACTGGGCCCAGGTCAAGGAGGCCGGCGTGGACTTCGCTATCCTCCGTCTGGGTTACCGGGGGTACGGCTCCGGGCAGCTGGTCCTGGACAACACCTTCTACCAGAACATGAAGGGAGCCCTAGCCAACGACATCGAGGTGGGTGTGTACTTCTTCTCCCAGGCCATCAGCCCTGCAGAGGCTCAGGTGGAGGCCCAGTACTGCGTGGACAAGCTGAAGGGCTATGACATCACCTATCCCATCGTCTTCGACTGGGAGCCCTACAGCAGCAGCCTGGAGCCCCGCACCGAAGACCTGGATGACCAGGTCCTGACCCAGTGCGCCGTTGCCTTCTGCGAGACCGTGAAGTCCTACGGCTACCAGCCCATGGTTTACGCCAACCCCAACTACTACTACTTCCACTTCGACCTGGCCCAGCTGGTGAACTATCCCCTGTGGCTGGCCCACTACAACACCTTCACCAACTTCTACTATCACTTTGATATGTGGCAGTACAGTGACGGCTCCTATGTGGTGGGACCCGACGGGTCTTTCGTGGCCAACGAGGACGAAAACCCCGTCATCGTCCCCGGCATTGAAGGCTATGTGGACCTGAACATCCACTTTATTCCGAAGAACTAACAAAAAACGGATGCATTTCCCGCTGGGAAATGCATCCGTTTTCTTATTTTATAGCTTCTGCCCAGAAGCCGTCAAAGTCGGTCAGGTCGGGCAGATAGAGGTGGCAGACGGTCTTCAGGACAGTCTGGTCGCTGAAGGGATCGGCCAGACCGGCCACCCGGTAGCCGGCCTGATATGCCGTTCTGGCCCCGTGGACGGCATCCTCAAAGACCCAAGTCTCCTCTGTGGTGGTCCCCATCCAGTCCCGGGCATGGTGGTAGATGAAGGGCTTGTCCTTGCCGGTGTTCAGCTCCCGACAGGTGTAGATCTCGTCCAGCAAATCAAACAGCCCAGCGGTCTTTAACCCGTCGGTGATAGGACCCCGATCCGTGTTGGTGGCCAGAGTACAGGGGATTCCCTTGGCCCGGAGGGCACAGAGAAACTCGGCTGCTCCCGGCTTGGCCTTGACCTCATAGCGGTAGAAATCCCAGACGGTGCGGTTGATCCCGTCGATGATCTCCTGGTGGCTCTGGGAAAGCCCATAAGCCTCCTTCATGTAGACCGCGCCTTCCAGCTGGGTCATGGGAAACAGGATGGCACGCAGACCCGGACGGGCTGCAACCCCCAGGGATGCCAGATATCGGGCTCCCACCGTGTCCCACATGCCCATGGAATCGATCAGGGTGCCGTCTGCATCAAAAATCGCGCCTTTGATCACAGGCCTCTCCTCCTTTTTCTACGGTTCGTTCAGTTTATCAGAGAATTCCCCTCTGGTCAAGGGACCGGGAACGTGGTAGGATAGTACTAGCGACACCAACTGCGAAAGGAGACCTTTCATGTCTGATTCCGCTTGCTATATCCTTGGGGCCGGACCCTTCTTCGGTCTGGTGGAACAGCCCCAACCCGGAGACTACATCCTGGCCGCCGACGGGGGCTACCGCCACTGTCAGGCCGCCGGTCTGACTCCCGACCTCCTTCTGGGGGATTTCGATTCCCTGGAGGATCGTCCCACCTCCCTGGAGACCCAAACCTTCCCGGTGGAAAAGGACGACACCGACTCCATGCTGGCCATGAAGCTGGGCCTGGAAAAGGGATTCCACACCTTCCACATCTACGGCGGCACCGGCGGCCGCATGGACCACACCCTGGCCAATCTCCAGGGGCTGGGTTATCTGGCCCAGCACGGAGCCAGGGGTTATCTCTATGACGAGGGCTTTGTCTTTACCGCCATCCAAAACGATTCCATCACCCTCCCCGCCCGGGAGGAGGGGATCTTTTCCGTCTTCTGCCTGGGGCCGGAATCCCACGGCATCACCATCCGGGGCGCCAAGTACAGCCTGGATGGGGCTAACCTGACCGCCTTCTTCCCTCTGGGGGTGAGCAACCACTTCCAGGGAGAGGACGTGGAGATCTCCGTGGTGGACGGCTGCCTAATCATTGGTTGGGAACTCGAAAATGAAAACCCTGTCGGCTGAGCCGACAGGGTTTTGTGTTTGTTACATGAGCTTGGAGGTGAAATACACAGCCAGGATGAACAGCCAGGCTGCCATCACCCAGATGGCGTAGTAGGCAACCGCTGCGCCCAGAGCCAGAGGTGCAATGAGCAGAACGGCAGTGATAGCTGCGGTGATGTAGTAGGTCAGGTAGGCCGCACCAGGCTGGAGCAGAGCCACCTTCTTGCCGCCAATCACCATCTCACCGTCGGTCTTCTTCAGCTTCAGAGCCAGCGCCAGAATGGCAGCCAAGACCACCAGTACCAGGACCAGGTACAGGTAGTAATAGGTACCACCGCCAGTGACGCGGAAAACCCACAGACCCAGGATGCCCAGGCCGCCAGCAAAGACGCAGGCGAAGAACTCCTTCT
>JAFYPT010000171.1 GCA_017547425.1 Ruminiclostridium sp. | reverse complement strand
GGCCTTCTGGCAGCGTTCTTCCCGCTCCGCAAGATCCCGGCCCTCTGCCGGTTCCAGGTCAAACAGATCCTCCATCTTACTTGGCAACGAAGCCCACCTTCTTGTAGACCTTCCGCAGGGTCTTCTCGGCCACGTAGGAAGCCTTCATGGCACCGTCCCGGTAGACGCCTTCCAGGTAGGCCTTGTCCTTCAGCAGGCGCTGGGACTCCTCCCGGATGGGCCGGAGGTGCTCGATGACCGCATCGCCCACCACGGGCTTGAACTTGCCGTAGCCCTGGCCGGCGAACTCGGACTCGATCTCTTCGAAGGTCTTGCCGGTGACGGCAGAGTAAATGCTCATGAGGTTGGCCACGCCGGGCTTGTTGGCGGGGTCGTAGCGGACGCAGTTCTCGGTGTCGGAGTCGGTGATGGCCCGCTTGAACTTGCGCTGGATGTCCTCGGGGCGCTCCATCAGGAAGACGCAGCCCTCGGGCATGGACTTGCTCATCTTGCTGTCGGGAGCGTTCAGGCTCATGATCCGGGCGCCGGTCTCGGGGATGAAGGGCTCGGGAACCTTGAACACGTCGCCGTAGACGCCGTTGAACCGCTGGGCGATGTCACGGGTCAGCTCGCAGTGCTGCTTCTGGTCGTGGCCCACGGGCACCAGGTCGGGCTGGTACAGCAGGATGTCGGCGGCCATCAGCGTGGGATAGGTGAACAGACCACCGTTGACGTTCTCGGCGTGCTTGCTGGACTTGTCCTTGAACTGGGTCATACGGCTCAGTTCACCGAACATGGTATAGCAGTTCAGGACCCAGCCCAGCTCGGCGTGCTGGTGCACATGGGACTGGATAAACAGGGTGTTCTTCTCGGGATCCAGGCCGCAGGCGATGTACTGAGCCAGCTGCTCCAGGGTGCGGCGGCGCAGGTCCGCGGGGTTCTGGCGGACGGTGATGGTGTGCAGGTCGGCCATGAAGTAGAAGCACTCATACAGGTCGGATCTGGCACCCCAGTTCTTGATGGCGCCCAGGTAGTTGCCCAGGTGCAGGTCACCGGAGGGCTGAATGCCGGAGAGCATTCTCTTCTTGGGTGCGGTGGTAACGACTTCGCTCATGATGGTCACATTCCTTTTTTCTTGTAATAATGGTTCATTGTACCATAGTCCCGGGCAGGATGCAAGTATTTTTCCCTCTGACACCTTTGACGGACTTGACGGCTGTCATGCAAGTCCGGCGGAATTTCACCCGCTTTCCGGAGCTTGACTCCATTGACGGACTTGACAGCTGTATCGCAAGTCCGGGGAAAATCCATCAGAACCGGCAGCAGGCCGTGATGCCCAGGAAGCCCCGGGCGTATTTTCCGTTGCCGATGGGCACGCTCCGGGTGGGCGTCAGGCCGTAGGTGGCCAGGTTCTGGTTCAGAAAGGCCCAGAAGGTATTGGGCCGCAGAGGGAAATAGGCATTGTCCTCACACCAGCTGCGGTAGATGGCATAGAGCACTCTGGAGGAGGCCATTCCCTGGGGATCCAGCCGGATATAGCCCTGGGATTTGAGGAATTCCGGAATGTTGTTGGCCTGGGCCATGCTCCGCAGAAGGTTCTCCCGGGCCCGTTTGGACTGGGTGAACCGGAAGTCGTTCTGGAGCAGACGCTCCAGTCCTTTGATACACCACAGCAGGATTCCCTCTGTCTCCAGCTGCAGGGACAGGCCCAGATAAGGATCATCCTGCCGGTCCCTGGGCCGTTCCCTGGCCTCCAGCAGGATCTGACGGCGGAAGAAGCCGTAGCTCCGGTCGTGGAGGGCCTGCAGATTGCTGTTGCCGAAGGCCAGGAACCGGACATACAGGGAGCCCTGATAGCTCTGCTCCCCCTTTCGCTCCAGATCCATGGGAAGCTCCGCTGTAATGATGGATTTTAAGTAGTTGGTCTGGTCCAGGGCCTCCATCTTCAGATCATCGTCCACCATCAGCAGAAGATGCTGCAGGTCCGCCCGGGCGAAGGGGGACTTCTCCACCTTGGCAATGGAACCCAGATTCATATTGCAGCCCAGCAGGGCCTTCATCACCAGGCCGATGCGGCTCTTTCCCTCTCCGCCCCGGCCGGTGATCAGAAGCATTTTCTGGGCCATGGTGCTGGGAATCAGACAGTAGCCCATAAATTCCTGCAGGGTGGGAATATCCTCCTCATAGAGCAGCTCTTCCACAAACCGCAGCCACCGTTCCGGTCTGGGTGCCTCCGGATTGTAGCGCACCGGCAGCCGGTACCGGGTCAGCTCCTGGAAGGTGGAGAGCTCTCTTCTTCTCAGATCATAGACACCGTTGGCCACATGAACTTTAAAGATATCCTCATCCGGGTTGTCCTTGATGCACTCCTGGCCCGCCGCGTACCGCAGGGCGTTGAGGCATCCCTCCACCTTGGCAGCCACGCCGGAGATGATACTGTCCTGCATCTCCCGGTAGATCATGGTACGCACCTGCTGGTCCGTGAGCCGTCCCTCCTTGGAGAAAAACGCACCGTCCTGGTACACGATGCCGTGGCTCATGTAAAACGCACGGCAGAATTCCTCCTCATTGACCCGGCCGCCGGGCAGCAGCCATTTGCATTCCTTCTGTTCCTGATTCATTTTCATAACCTCCTGAAAAGTGATGTTGGAAAGCATATGCCTTCTACCCGTAGTCTCAAATCGCCCTCAGGTTGCATAAAAACGTGCAACCTTTTCGAAAAAAACATTCTGTCGGAACCCGTCGGCTGTTTTTCCATGGAGTTGCAGCGGGGCCGTCAAGTCCGTCAAGGCCGTCAGCAAGCGCCAACTTCCCCTTGCATCCTTCCGGGTGTTGTGCTATACTCTAAGATAGAAAACTATGGAATTGAGGTATTTTACTATGGATTATCAGATTCTTGCTGATCTTCTGTTTCCCAATGTGACCGACACTCCCGAATCTCTGGAGGAGCGGTTCCCCCTGCGCAATGTTCCCGAGGGTGCCGTGGTCACCCGTATGGCTCCCTCTCCCACCGGCTTTGTCCATCTGGGCAACCTGGTCCAGGGTCTGACCTCCGAGCGTATGGCCCACCAGAGCGGCGGCGTCCTGTTCCTCCGGGTGGAAGACACCGATGCCAAGCGCGAGGTTCCCGGCGCCGTGGAAGTGCTCATCGACACCCTGAAGCACTACGGCATCAGCTTCGACGAAGGCGCCACCCACGACGGCGACGCAGGCGAATACGGCCCCTACCGTCAGCGCCAGAGAGCCGCCATCTACCATGTCTACGCCAAGAAGCTGGTTTCCGAAGGCCAGGCTTACCCCTGCTTCTGCACCGAGGAGCAGCTGGCCGCCATGCGTGAAACCCAGGAAGCCAACAAGGAGACCACCGGTTACTACGGCAAGTACGCCATGTGGCGTGACCGCTCCCTGGAGGAGATCCGGGCCGAGCTGGCTGCCGGTCATCCCTGGGTTCTGCGCTTTAAGTCCACCGGCTCCATCGAGAACCAGTTCAAGTTCGACGATCTGGTGAAGGGCAAGCTGACCATCACCGAGAATGACGTGGACCATGTTCTGCTGAAGTCCGACGGCATCCCCACCTACCACTTCGCCCACGCTGTGGACGATCATCTCATGCGCACCACCCACGTTGTCCGCGGTGACGAGTGGCTGCCCACCCTGCCCTTCCACATCCAGCTGTTCAAGGCTCTGGGCTTCAAGCTGCCCAAGTATGT
>JAFYPT010000170.1 GCA_017547425.1 Ruminiclostridium sp. | reverse complement strand
GGCCTGGGCAACCTGTGGGGCTTCCCCTACAAGATGGGTTCCACCGGCGGTTTCGCCTTCCTGCTGGTCTATCTGGTCCTGGTCATCCTGATTGGCCGTTTCCTGATGATGGGCGAGTTTGCCCTGGGCCGTAAGACCGGTCTGGGCGTGGGCGCTTACGCCAAGCTGGGCGAAAAGTACAAAGTGGTCGGCATGATGGCCGCCCTCTGCCCCTTCCTGATCCTGGGCTTCTACTCCGTGCTGGCCGGTATGACCCTGCGTTACTGCGTGGGCTTCCTGGTCCAGATCTTCGGTATGGACGGCTTTGCAGGTCAGAGCTCCGGCTTCTTCGGTTACCTGCTGTACGACACCAAGTCCATGGTCCTATTCCTGGCTCTGGCTATGCTGGTTGCCATGCTCATCGTTATGGGCGGCGTCCAGGGCGGTATCGAGAAGTTCAGCAAGGTGGCCATGCCTGCACTGGGCATCATCCTCATCGGCATCGTCATCTTCGTTGCCACCCAGCCCGGCGCTATCGAGGGCTACAAGTTCATGTTCAAGCCCGACTTCACTCTGCTGACTGACCCCGCAAGCTTCTTCAACGTTCTGAAGGTCGCTTCCGGCCAGATGTTCTTCTCCCTGTCCCTGGCCATGGGTATCAACATCACCTTCGGCTCCTACCTGGGCAAGGACAAGGACATCCCGAAGAACGCCACCATCATCCCCTTCTCCGACACCCTGTTCGCTCTGTTCGCCGGCATGATGATCCTGCCTGCCTGCGCTGCTTACGGTGTGGACTACGGCGCTGGCCCCGGCCTGCTCTTCGCTTCCATGCAGAAGATCTTCCTGGAAGGCATGGGCGGCATGGTCGGTAACGTCATCGGCTTCCTGTTCTACTTCCTGGTCTTCATCGCAGCCATCACCTCCTCCATCGCTCTGCTGGAAGTTCTGACCTCCGGCGTGGTGGACAGACAGATGGCTAAGGGCAAGAACCCCAACCGTAAGATGATCTCCATGCTCTTCGCTGTGGCCATCTTCATCTTCGGTCTGCCCACCGCTATGGACGCTCTGGGCTCCGGCGGCGCATTCATGCCCGCTCCCTTCGAGCTGCTGGGTCTGGAGATCGGCGGCGAAGGCTACGCCATGTGGAACGACTGCTGGCTGGACCTGTATGACATGATCACCGAGGGTGTTCTGATGCCCCTGGGCGCTCTGCTCATGTCCCTGCTGCTGGGCTGGAAGTTCCCCAACCTGGTCAAGGACGAGTGCGAAGAGGGCGGCCACACCTTCAAGGGTGCAGGCTATGCCAAGTTCGCATTCCGCTTCCTGATCCCCGTCATCATGATCATGGTTCTGTGGACTCAGATCCAGGCATTCTTCATGTAAAAAACAAACGTGCTGGTACGGTTGTACCAGCACGTTTCTTTTTGTGGCGATGCGGCCTTCTGCGCGCGCCCTTCGGGCACACTGGCAGGCCGAGAAGAGTTTTCTGGCACGCACATGTCGCGCCAGAAAACGAATCTTACTTTATTTCGCCTCTGCAGAGCCGAAACTCTGCGAGGCCTCTTCCCACAAATAGTAACCCCCGCTCGGTTGAGCGGGGGTGCTTCGTTTCTTTCAGGTTTTCTTCTCCACCAGGGAACGTCTCCAAACGCCGGTGCGCTCGTAGAGATACCCCAGAGGAACCGAGGAGGCAGGGGCGATGGTGCAGGCCCAGAAGATGCCCACCAGGCCCATGGTGTGGTTCAGAATGAGAGCCAGGACCACACGGACCACAATGCAGTTGAGCAGGCTGGAGAACAGAGCGAACATGGGGTGTCCCGCTCCCGTAGGCAGGGCGTTGTACACCATGAAGCTGGCGTAGAAGATCTGGCCCACGATCTCGATGCGCAGGTTCTGCAGGGCAATGGCCATGGTCTGGGCATCGGGGTTGAAGATGCTCAAGATTTGAGGGGCAAAGAGTTCAATGAGCAGGATGATGACCGCCGAGACACCCAGAGAGATCCGCATGGCGATGTGGACAGTTTGGCTGGCCCGGTCAAACTTCTGGGCGCCGATGCACTGGGCCACCATGGTGGTGGCGGCGGAGTACATGGCCAGAGTGGACATGAGGGCCACATCCTTGATCTTAGCGCAGATGCCGCTGGCCGCCGAGGCCTCCACACCGTAGCGGTTGATGAGGAAGATCATGGCCAGCCAGGACAGGCCCACCACGGTCATCTGGATGGCGGCAGGAATGCCCAGCTTGACGATCCGGCCCAGCTTCGCCCGGTCCACCTTCTCCCAACGGAAGGAGAGGCCGAAAAGTTCCCGGTTCCGAAGAACGAACCGGTAGCAGACCAGGAAGGAGGCCGCCTGGGCCAGGATGGTGGCTAGAGCCGCACCCCGGACGCCCCAGTCCAGGACACCCATGAAGAGGATATCCAAGGCGATGTTGCACCCGGCGGTGACCGCCACGCAGTAGAAGGGCTGCTTGGAGTTGCCCACCGACCGGAGCATGGCCGCCAGAGCATTGTAGCCGAAGATGAAGGGCAGGCCCCAGGCGCAGACCTTCAGGTAGGCCGTGGCTTCCTCCAGAGCAGGGGCCTCCAGAGCCACCAGAATGGGACGGCTCAGCAGGAAGAGGACCACCATGGTACACAGACCGGCCGTCACCGCAAAGCCGAAGAGGGTCCGGTTGGTGCCGAACCGGTTCTCGTGATCCTTACTGCCGAAATACTGGCCCATCAGAATATTGCCGCCGGTGGTGATGCCCATGATGATCTGGGTGAGGATGACCATCACCTGGCTGGAGTTGTTGATGGCCGAGATGCCATCTTTGCCGATGAACCATCCGGCGATGATCAGGTCCGTGATGGAATAGGCCGACTGAAGCAGGGACGAAAGCAGCACTGGGGCTGCGAAGACGATTAACTTTTTCCAAATGATACCTTCTGTTAGGTCTGTTTGCCGCATGGGCCGATCCCTCCCTGGGATTTTGGTGATACTGGTAAAATAGTATACCACAGGTTTTGCCATTTTGAAAGAAAAACCACCCGGAAAGACCTCTCCCTCTTTCTTGCCACCGAATGGTTTCTGTGATATGATAAAATATCAAGCTACTATGGAAATCAATGGAAATCCCCTGGTTTTTCCGCATCCCGGCAGGGTTTCCTGCCGTCCAGAAAGGATGATTCCTGTGAAAATTCTTATCGTCGGCGCCGGCAAAGTGGGTGCTACTCTGGCTTCCTTCCTGTCCCAGGAGGACCACGATATCACCGTCATCGACAACAACGATGCCGCCATTCACCGTGCCAGCGACACCCTGGACGTGATGTGCATCAAGGGTCCCGGCGCAGCCCCCTCCATCCTTCGTGAGGCTGGAGCCGAAGAGGCCGACCTCCTCCTGGCCACCACCAACATGGACGAGGTAAACATGCTCTGCGCCCTCACCGCCAAGCGGCTGGGCACCAAGCACACCATCGCCCGCATCCGTGATGTGGCCTACACGGAAGACCTGGCCTCCCTGCGGAAGGACCTGAACATCGACACGGTCATCAACCCCGAGTATTCCACCGCGCTGGAAATCTCCCGGCTGCTGCGCTTCCCTGCCGCCGCCAACGTGGAGACCTTTTTCCGGGGCAAGGTGGAGATCATCGGCATCAAGATCCACGAAGAGGACCCCATCGTGGGCCACCCCCTGTCCGACCTCTTCGGCAAGACCAAGGGCATCCTCTTTACCGCCGCCGAGCGGGCAGGTGAGGTCATCATCCCCCACGGCTCCTTCGTGCCCCAGGAAGGGGACAAGCTCTTCATCACCGGCACCCCCCAGGATCTCTCCGCCTACCTCCGGTCCCTGGGCCGTGACCTGCCCAAGGTGAACACCGTCTTCATCGTAGGCGGCAGCCGCATCGCCCACTACCTGACCAAGATCCTTCTGCCCATGGGGGTCCGGGTCACCCTGGTGGAGAGCAGCGAAAAGCACTGCCGCCTTCTGTCCGAGTCCCTGCCCGGCGCTTTGATCCTCCACGGAGACGGCACCGACCACGAGCTTCTGGCCTCGGAGCACTTTACCAACAACGACGCCTTCATCGCTCTCACCGGCCGGGACGAGGACAATCTGATCTCTGCCATGTACGCCCAACAGCAGGGCCTGCGAAAGGTCGTAGCCAAGTGCAGCCATGAAAACTACGCTTCCGTGGTCCGGGCGGCCGGTCTGGATTCCATCGTGACCCCCAAGCTGGTCACCGTGGAACGGATCCTTCGTCTGGTCCGTGGCCTGCAGGACAAGAGCGGCAGCGTCATGACTGCCCTGTACCGCATTGCAGACACCGACGTCGAAGCCGCTGAGTTCATCCTGCGGGACATCACCCCTCACCTGGGAGAGCCCCTCATGAATCTCCCCCTGCGCAAGGGCTTCCTGATCGCCGCCCTCCTCCATGAGGAAAAGGTCATCATCCCCTCGGGTCAGACCATCCTCTCTGCCGGTGACCGGGTCATCGTCATCTCCCACGGCCAGAGCCTTCTGGCCTTCAAGGACATTTTTGAGGACACCAAGTCATGAACTATAAGCTGATGCTGCGTATGATGGGCCGTACCCTCCTGGTAGAGGCCCTTCTGCTCCTGCTGCCTCTTCTGGTGGCTTTCATCTATCGGGAAGATCCTCGTCCTTTCCTGTATACCCTCCTGCCTCTGGCCCTGGTTGGCTTCGCCTGCTCCCGGGTGAAGACTAAAGCCGAGTTCTTCTCCCGGGAAGGCTTCGTGGTGGTGGCCCTCATCTGGGTCATCCTGTCCCTCTTCGGCGCCCTCCCCTTCTGGTTCTGCGGCTATTTTGAGAGCTTTACCGACTGCTTCTTCGAAGTGGTCTCCGGCTTTACCACATCCGGCGCCACCATCCTGTCCGATATCGAGCGTCTGCCCAGAGGCATCCTCTTCTGGCGGTCCTTCACCTCCTGGGTGGGCGGTATGGGTGTGCTTCTGTTTACATTGGCCTTCCTGCCCAAGGTGGGCGGGCGTGCCCAGGTCCTGGTCCGGGCGGAAACTCCCGGTCCTGTGGCCACCAAGCTGGTGCCCAAAACCGTCCAGTCCGCCAAGATCCTCTACGAAATCTACTTTGCCCTGACGGTCCTGGAGATCATGGCCTTCTCGGCGGCAGGTATGCCCCTGTACGATGCGGTGGTCACCACCTTTGCCAGCGTGTGCACCGGCGGCTTCTGCATCACCAGCGCCAGCTTCGCCGCCTACAACACCACCTGCCAGGTCATCGCCATTGTGTTCATGATCCTGGGCTCCGTCAACTTTGCCGTCTTCTTCCTACTGCTCACCGGCCGGGGAAAGCAGGCTCTGAAGAGCGACGAGCTCCACTTCTTCCTGGGTGCGGTGGGTGTTTGCTCCCTGCTGGTCTTTGTGAACATCCTGCCCCTGTACGACTCGGTCGGGGTGGCCTTCAAGGATGCCGTCTTCCAAGTGGCCTCCATCATCTCCACCTCCGGCTTCTGCACCACGGACTACAACCTGTGGCCGCCCTTCGCCCAGACCGTCCTGGTGATCCTGATGTTCGTGGGCGGCTGCTCGGGCAGCACCTCCTGCTCCATCAAGTGCGGACGGATCCTGCTGGCCTTCCGGACCTCCACCCGGACCCTTCTGCGGTTCTCTCACCCCAGAGCCGTGAAGGTGGTCAAGCTGGACGGCAAGGCTGTGGAAGAGGAAACCCTGAACACAGTCTTCGCTTTCTTCATCCTCTTTTTCCTTCTGCTGGGAGCCGGCTCCCTGGTGGTTTCTCTGGACGGGTACTCCCTGACCACCTCCTTCACCGCCAGCCTGGGCTGTCTGTCCAACGTGGGTCCCGGTCTGGATGGCGTTGGCCCTGTGGGCAACTTCAGCGGTCTTTCCCACCTGAGCAAGTGGTTCCTGTCCGCCCTCATGCTGGTGGGCCGTCTGGAGCTCTTCCCCATCCTCCTCCTCCTGCATCCCACCACCTGGTCCCGAGCTTGAAAGGAACCCTTAACTTTCCATAAGGAGTCCTAATGGGAGCCAATAGTCTCTCTGCTGGTTTTGTCATATTTTTCTGGAACAATACCTCTTCTTTTGTCTGTTTCGTTGAAATGAACAAAAGAAGAGGTTTTTTTCTTGAAAACCACCCGAGTTGTGCTAGAATTGTAACAATACTTGACTGCATCTTATAAGAAAAAAAGAGCGATGCAGACATTGAAAAGGAGTGTCTCCCCGTGGAAAAGTACTTATGGATCGGTTTTATCGGTGCCGCTCTGGCCCTGATCTTTGCCCTGATCCAGCGCAACAAGGTCATGTCCTACTCCGAGGGCAACGCCACCATGCAGAAGATCGCCGGTTCCATCCGTGAAGGTGCGAACGCCTATCTGAAGCATCAGTATTCCACCGTCGCCAAGGTCTTCGGCGTGGTCTTCGTGATCCTGCTGGCCATGGCCTTTGCTACCGGCGGCGAAATGCTGTCTAAGTTTACCCCCTTTGCCTTCCTGACCGGCGGCATCTTCTCCATGCTGGCTGGTTTCATCGGCATGAAGATCGCTACCAACTCCAACGCCCGCACCGCCCAGGCCGCTTCTGAGAGCCTGAACCGTGGTCTGCGCGTTGCATTCTCCTCCGGCGCTGTTATGGGCTTTACCGTGGTTGGCCTGGGCATGCTGGATATCACCATGTGGTTCACCATCCTGCGCTTCGTGGCCGGCATCGATGATCCCGTTGTCCTGGGCAACATCATCGTTATGAACGGCATCGGCGCATCCTTTATGGCTCTGTTTGCCCGTGTGGGCGGCGGTATCTACACCAAAGCCGCTGACGTGGGCGCCGACCTGGTTGGTAAGGTCGAGGCAGGCATCCCCGAAGACGACCCCCGCAACCCCGCTACCATCGCCGATAACGTCGGTGACAATGTCGGTGACGTTGCAGGCATGGG
>JAFYPT010000169.1 GCA_017547425.1 Ruminiclostridium sp. | reverse complement strand
GGTAATGGATACATCCGCCTGGTCACTCAGGGTGTTGTCATAAACAAGCACCACGCCGTTCTTGATTCGGACCATGTACTGTTCCTGTACATCAGTCAGAGTGAAGTTCATCACAAAGCTCTGGTCAGCCATAGCAGCCTTATCCAGGAAGATGCCCATGTAGTCAAAGAGCATGGAGGCGGTCATTTCACGCTGGATGGAGCCGTCATTGCTTGCCTGCTCCACGCTGGATGCCAGGTTGCCCTCACGCAGTTCACGGGCTGCACCCAGGTATTCGTTGCGCCAGGGACCGGATTCGGCCTGATAGCCCAGCTGCTCCAGGGCGTCGGCACACAGGAGGCGGGCGGCCTCGTTGGTGGGATCGGCATAGACCAGCACGTTGGTGATCTCAGCCACCCACTGGTACTCACCGGCTTCAAAGTCGGCCTTGGCCATGCGGAGGACCTCATTGGTATCGCCCAGATATTCCACCCACTTCTTTGCGCTTTCGGTGGGCTCCAGGGGATTCAGGTTCACAGGGTTGGCGTCGTACCAGCCCATGAACTTCTGATACACTGCCTTGGAGTTGTGGGCCACGGTGCCATAGTACTGGCGGGTATACCAAACCTTAGCCAGCTCATCAGGCAGCTGGATCATGTTGGAGATCTCGTCGGAGGTATAGCCCTGGTTGATGTAGGTCAGGGTCTGGTCGTTGATGAACTTATAGACAGCAGCGGTGTTGGTCATGTACTCCACCACGGTCTCGTTGCCCCAGTGGGGCCAGTTGTGGGACTGGAAGGTGACCTCTGCCTCCCCACCATACAGGGTGATGGCTTCGGTGATGTACTTAGCCCAAGCGGCGCCGTCACGGACCTGTGCACCACGGAGGGTGTAGAGGTTGTGCAGGGTACCGGTGCAGTTCTCTGCCACCCACAGAGCCTTAAAGCTGGGCAGCCAGGTGTTCATCTCAGCAGGGGCTTCGGTGCCGGGCGTCATCTGGAACTGGAACTCCACGCCGTCAATGACGATGGTTGCACCGGTCTCGGTGACCTCATGGGTGGGGCTCAGATAGGTGACGAGACCGGTGGACTGACCCAGGCCGATGCCCATGGCCAGCTTGCCCAGGACACCGGGCTCCAGCAGGACGCCGTACTGATAGTTGGCACGACGGCCCATGGCCTTGCCGGCATAGACGTTCTCGGAAACAGCATGCTCCTCAAAGCCCTCGGGCACGATGACAGGGATCTTGCCGCTGGCCAGCTGCTGGTCAATGGGAAGGCTGCTGTCGGCCATCTCCTCGGCAGAGATGATACCGCCAATGCCGCCAAAGTGGTCCACATGAGAGTGGGAGATGATGACCGCCTTAACAGGCCGCTCGCCCAGGTTCTTGGTCACCAGTTCCATCGCTGCCTGGGAACATTCCACGGACATGAGGGGGTCAAAGACGATCCAGCCGGTATCGCCAGCCACCACAGTCAGGTTGGCCATGTCATAGCCGCGGACCTGATAGATCCCCTCGGTCACTTCAAAGAGTCCGTAGGCATGGTTGTTCCGGGTGTTCTCCCAAAGGCTGGGGTTCACGGAGGCAGGAGCTTCCTCGTAGTCATCCAGGAAGCTGTAAGCCTTCTGGCTCCAAACCACGTTGCCCTCGTCATCACAGATCTCCAGAGCCTCGGGGGCGTCAATGAGGCCCCGGGTGGCGTTTTCATATTCACTGGTGTCAGCAAAGTCCAGCAGATCATAGACTGCAGAGTTGATCCCCGCCGTGATCTCTGTGGCTTCCTTCTGATCGGCAGTCAGGCCCAGTTCGGCCTTTATGTCTACCGCTTCCACTTCTGTGGTTTCCCCAGAGGCACAGCCTGCCAGCAGAGACAGGGCGAAGGTGCCTGCCAGGATCAAAGAAAGATACCGTTTCATACCAATCTCTCCTTTTCGATTTTTTTCATTTTACCATACTACATAGCATTTTTCCATACATATATCATTTTTCCACGAACAAAATCCCGGCGGAGCAGGGAGCTCCACCGGGATTTTCGTTGGTTTATTCAGCGGGGGCATCAGACTTCTTATACGCAATGCCCCAGGCGATCATGCCAACGCCCTGGATGATGACGTTAAAGCAGATGATGTAGCCCACGGAGATCATGGTCATAATGGGGTGCAGGAAGGCGAAGACACCGCCCACCAGGGCCAGCACACCACAGATGATGGTCATTACAGCCATGCCCTTGGAGACCTTCCAGGTGTTGAAACCAGCCACCAGGATGCACACGCCGCAGGCCAGGACAGACAGACCAGCGAAGTAAGCCATCATCATGTCGTTCAGGAAGCGCAGCCAGACGTTGCACAGCATGATGACACCGAAGACAGCCACCAGGCCGCCCAGGACCCCCTGCCAGACTTCCTTCTTCTTCTGGAAGGCACCGATGACCAGGGTCAGGCCGTTACACAGGTACAGAGCGCCCAGAATCCAACCCAGGCTCAGGAAAATGCGAAGGGGGACACAGACGCCGTAGGCACCCAGCAGGAGGGTGGCCACGCCGGTGATAATTGCAAGTGCTTTCATAATACGTTTTTTCCTCTCAATTGAAAATTTTTATTCTGCCAGCATATTCATGAAGATCTGAGCGATTTCCGCACGGGTGGCAACACCGCCAGGGGCCAGAATGGTGTCGCTCTTGCCCTGTATGATCTGAGCGGCCAAGGCACGGACGATAAAGTCCTTGGCCCAGCCGGACACCTGACCGGCATCCTGGTAACGGTTCAGATCCACGGATTCGGAAGGCAGGTCCAGTCCCTTCCAGTCGGCATAGCGACAGAGGAAGGTCACCAGCTGCTCTCGGGTGACTGGGTCGTTGGGAGCAAAGGTATCGGCCTTTACGCCAGTCGTCAGACCGTTTTCAGCCGCCCAGACCACAGCCTTGGCATACCAGGCATCCTCCGCTACGTCAGCGAAGGGATTCTCGTCCACGATGAGGGGCTTGCCTGCCAGGTTGTACAGGGTCTGGGCCACCTGGGCGCGGGTGACCTGGCCGGTGGGGTTGAATACTTCGGCCTTTACCCCGTTCATGATGTCATTCTGATACACGAAGCCCACGGCATCGTTGGCCCAGTGGGTGTAGGGCACATCGGTAAAGGGATGGTAGCGGATGCCCAAAATGAGGCTGACAGGCTCGGCGGCCACCACTTCTACCCAATTGGAGTAGACATCGTCTACATAGGCACGAACGTGGAAGATCCCAGGCTTGGTGCAGGTCAGAACACCTTCGGGGGTAACGGTGATGCCCTTGCTGGCCAGTTCCTTAGCCTCCCAGGAGATACCTGCTTCCACTTCCTTTCCGGTGGGGTCGCAGGCCGTGACAGTGAGAAGGGCATTCAGGTTTTCGGTCTCACCCACCGTGGCTTCCACAGAACCTGAAACCTCGAGGGTGCCCTGGAAGGGTTCGGGCTCCTCCTCAGGCACGGCAGAAACTACCACCTTATAAGCAGGGGAAGAGATGTTTGCGTTGGTAGATGCCACGCCATCATAGGTGTAATAGGTGTTTTCTGGGATGAAATACTTCACATAGATGGTGCCAGGAGCGGTAGCCGTCAAAATCTGGGACCCGGTGACCGAATCGTTTTCCATCTTGGCCACAGAAGATGTGCTCTCCTTTCCGTTAGCATCCACGATTTTCCAGTTGCCCCAGGTGGAGACGAAACCGTGGTATGGGACACCATCCTTGTCGCTGGCCTTCACCCGGTAGGATGTGATGGGGAAGGTATCTCCCACGGTCATGTCTAGGGTGCGGTCCAGGGACATCTCGTTATCCATCTGCCAGTTGATGTAGGTAGAGGCGATGGGGTACAGGGGGCGTGCAGCGTCCTGCACAGTGGAGATATAGTCCTGCTGGATTGTAGTCGTTGCCCCTGTGATGGACATGGGATAGTGAGACCCCAGATGGTTGATCAAGGTCTCTCCATCCTTGATATTTTGCGCCTTTACACTGGTTGCTCCAGCTTTGATAATTTCATTCCAATCCAAAGAATCACACCAGGTACTGCCGTCCTGATACTCACTTCCTTTGGTCAGACCATAGGAAGAATCATAGCCACTGGTGCTCTTGTGTTTAATTGCACGCTGATACAGGTTTTCAACTGCGTCGGAACCATCCTTGTCGTTACCAAAAATGGTAACAAAGGTTCTCTGCTCATAACTCTTAAAGTCCTGGACTAACAGATCGTCATCGTAGACATCGCCGCACATAGAGAAAATAGCCACACGATAGGTCAGGCCCACAGGACAGTCATACACAACCGTCTCTGTAGCGGTGGATGTGGTTTGGATTGCAGTGGCAATGGTATGTCCCGGAACATTCATGTAAGCCCTTGCACCATTCCCCAGCTCTGTCGTTTTTGAGTTGGCCTGGGTATAAGCTGTACTGACGACCTCGTCGTAGGTAAAATCGCCGTGGATGGTGAGACCACCCTCAAAATGCCCACCAGCTGTTTTCCACTTGAGGGGAACTTCCATTCCTACATTTGTGCCGAAGGTATACGATTCGGAATTATTGATAGAAGTAGAGAAGGTCTCTGTCACTGTGTTGTTCAAATACAGTTCCTGGGAACTGTCATCCCTATCGGTATTGGTAAACAGGCCGATGATGCTTTCCGCATCTAAGCTTTCGTCGGGTTTCACAGTCACCTCACCGGATAAGACCCCACCCTCCAAAGGATGGAGTTTAAAATCGTAAAAGGCAATGGTAAAGGAATTATAGTAGAAGTGCTGGTTCGTGCTCTGTTGGTCCACCGTGGTAACGGTAGAATAGATCACATCCTGCTCCGCCTTCCACTCATCAATGATTTCAATAGGATGCCGTTTCAGATAACTGCCCCCGCTCATTTTACGGGCAACTTGATCTGCGATTTCATCGGCCGCCTTCGACTGGACATTATACAAAGAGTCGGCAACAGAAAGGCCGGTACTGACTTTGCAGTAGTTGCTACCATCCCAGTCATGGATGGAGGAGGCATGCTGCATATCGTAAATATAGTCCATATAGTGACCCTGACCAAAATCTTCGTCCCAGCCGTTACCTGCAAGATCGGAATAAGAACCTCGGTTCTTCTCATGGATGAGGTATCCCAAAGTTGCCCACTCCTGAAGGATTCCGTTCTTTTCTATTGCATCCATATAAAACAGAACTTCATCACTGGTATCGGGCCGATCTGTGGTCTGGCCACCATAAAGATCTACAAATGTGATTTCTCTGCCTTTGTCGTTCAGCAGGGTCATTTCTTTGGCTGGTGCGGTGCTAAATGTGTCATAGGCCAGAGCCGGGGTCACCAGGCTGGTCAGCATCACGACGGACAGACCCGCTGCCAACAGTTTTTTCAACGTCTGCTTCATAAATTACTCTCCTTTTCCATCATATTGGCCTTATCATCAAGGCTCAACGATGTTGAAGTGACGCATGGTGTCCCCCAGGGTCAGCTCGGTAAAGCTGCCCAGAATGCGGTCCAGGACTTCCATATCTCCCTGGACCTCCATGGCCTGAAGGAGCTGGTCCTTCTGACCGGCCAGCAGCAGGAAGAGGGCGTTCTTGGGACCCTTCAAAGAGAGATCGGCCTTCTCTGCCGCCATGCCCCAATGAGGCAGGAGCGCGCCGTTCTTCATCCGCAGGAGGATGGTCTCTCCGGTGTCCACCAGAGACAGGTTCACGGAGTAGTCATAGGCACCCATGGCATTCTTGTCCATCAGGATGGAAATGTAATCCAGCATCATGGAAGTGGTCAGGTTCAGGACCAGGGTGGGGTCAGCCACGGCTTCCTTCACGGTGCCGGTACGCTTGCCCAGACGGAGCTCCATTGCACCGGTCAGGTAGGCGTTGCGCCAGGTGCCGGATTCTGCCTGATACCCCAGCTGCTCCAGGGCATCGGCACACAGAAGGCGGGCGGCGGTGTTGGTCGGGTCGGCAAAGACCAGCACATTGGTGATCTCGGCCACCCAGCGGTACTCACCCTTTTCAAAGTCTGCCTTGGCCAGTTCCAGGACCCGCTCGGTGTCTCCCAGGTACTCTACCCACTTCTTTGCACTCTCTTCAGGGGTGATGGGGTGCAGGTGGACGGGATTGGCATCATACCAGCCCATGAACCGCTGGTAAACGGCCTTGGCATCGTGCTCCACGGTGCCGTAATAGGGACGGGTATACCAGTTCTTCTGGAGGGCATCGGGCAGGCGGATCATGTTGGCGATCTCGTTGGAGGTATAGCCCTGGTTGATGTAGGTCAGGGTCTGGTCGTTGATGAACTTATAGGCAGCGGCAGTGTTGGTCAGGTAGTCCAGTACCTCTTCCCTGCCCCAGTGAGGCCAGTTGTGGGACTGGAAGGTGACTTCCACTTCCTTGCCATAGAGCTCAATGGCTTCGATGATGTAGCGGGACCAGGCTGCGCCGTCGCGGACCTGGGCACCACGGAGGGTGTACAGGTTGTGGAGGGTGCCGGTGCAGTTTTCAGCCACCCAAAGAGCCTTGCGCTGAGGGAACCAGGTGTTCATCTCTGCGGGGGCTTCGGTGCCGGGGGTCATCTGGAAAACCATTTCCACACCGTCCACGGTGATGACCTCGCCGGTCTCCTTCACCTCCCAGGTGGGGTTGATCCAACTGATGAAGCCCACAGGCTGACCCATGCCAATGCCCATGGCCATGGAGCCACGATCATTCTGGGGCAGGTAGATGCCGTACTGATAGGACGCACGGCGGGCCATAGCCTGGCCCGCATAGAGATTCTCGCTGATGGCGTGCTCGGCGTAGCCCTCGGGCACAATGATGGGAATCTTGCCGGAAGCCACCTGTTCAGCAATGGGCAGGGTGGAATCGGCAGCCTCCTCCGGGGTCATGATGCCCTTAATGCCGCCGTAGTGGTCCACATGGGGATGGGAAACCACCACAGCTTTTACCGGGCGCTTGCCCAGGTTCTTTTCCACCAGTTCCATGGCAGCCTTTGCCCCCTCCACGCACATGACGGGGTCAAAGATGATCCAGCCGGTATCACCAGCCACCAGGGTCAGGTTGGCAATGTCATAGCCACGGATCTGATAAATGCCCTCGCAGACCTGGAACAGACCATAGGCATGGTTGTTCCGGGTGTTTTCCCAGAGACTAGGGTTTACCGTAGGCGGGCAGCAGGCACAGCCTCGGGTGAACTCATAGGCTTTCTGGCTCCAGACCACATTGCCCTCGGAATCCTTCAGCTCCAGAGATTCGGGGGCATCGATGAGACCACGCAGGGCGTTATCATATTCTCGGGTGTCCTGGAAATCCAGCAGGTCGTACATGGCTGCGTTGGCAGCCTCAGTGGCACGGGTGGCATCCTTGACCTCTTTGGTCAGGCACAGACGCTGGACCAGGTCAATCTTTTCACTCATAGGTTCTCTCCTTATTTTACAGGCAGGATCACGGGGGTCTTCCATTCATTGGCCAGGACGGATTCCTCAGGCAGGTAGATGCGCATGACCAGGTGGAACTGGTCGGCGTTCACCGGCAGCCAGTTGGCCTGCGCCCCTTCCGGGGGAGCCTCCTGCTGGATGAGAATGTCCAGGGAACCGTCCTCGTTGCAGCTCACTTCACTTCTGTCATTGATGCAGTAACGGTCCAGGGGATTGTCAATGAGCAGGTTGGTGGCACTGTCATAAGCAGTGACAGACCAGAAGCCGAAGTCCTTCACCGGGGGCAGGCCGTCCTTCTCAAAGTGAAGGACGTATCGGTTGGCGCCGTGGAGACGACCACCCTGGGCATCCCGGTCGGTTTTGGGATAGACAGCAATGGAGACGGGATTTGCACCGAAGCCCACCAGGGCGATGACAGCCCGGTAAAAATAAGCGGTGCCGAATTCGGCGATGGGTCTACCAAAGTAGAGCCACCCGCCGCTCTGGACCAGATAGGAGGCAGCCCGCGCCAGACTCCGATCCACATCCATGAGCCCGACCTTGACCTTCAGCCAGAGCTGTTCCCCCTGGTCACCAAAGACGCCGCGGTCAAAGGTAAGGCCAGGGCCAACCCCGATCTCGGCCAGCTTCTCCAGCATGGGGGCATCTTCCGGGGCGGGGGGATTCTTGGCCATCAGGGCGTTGGCCTGGGTGAAGTATTCCTCCAGGGACATGCCCATCACCCGGCGAACCGGGATGAATTCCTTGGCGGGATCAAAGGAACCCTCCGGCTTGACGGCCTTGGTTCCGTCCCGGTACTGCGTCAAGGTATAGGCATCCATCTGACTCTGAATGGCACGAACCTGTGCCATGTCATCAGGGCCACCACAGAGAGTGCGAATCAGGACCCAGACCATGGGGGTGGGAGACTTGATCTCCCCCATACCCCGGGGGACCTCTCCCGCAAACCCGGGGCCAGTGAAGAGGAAGGATACCTGCTCTGCCTCGAATCGAGTGGCATCCAGCACGCAGATGCAATTGGTCCAGGCATCCAGGACTTCCACTGTGCAGAATCGGTCGGTCTTGGGAAAATCAATAATAACACCATCCAGGGATAGGTCCAGGAATGCCTGGGAATAGATGGTGTCCACGTTGGGGGTGACCACGTCGGTAAACTTGGCATCGGCCAGAGCCATCGCATGGAACAGCTGGTTGACCGGAGCCTGAAGGTCCGTGGCTTTCACGGTGTTGGTAGATTTCGTCATGGTAGCATCCATAACCATAAGGGGAAGGGTAAACACAAGGCCTTCTTCCAGTCTTTGGCTCCAATTCATTTCCATAAGCATTTCCTCCTGACTGTGTTTCCAAAGCGTTCATTGCACAACTATTTTTGTATAGTATAGCATATCATTCGCGCCCTTTCCAGCATCACATACTGTAGGGCGAACTCTTTGGTCGAAAAACACCAAAACCTGCCGCTGTAGATACAGCGGCAGGTTGATTTAGAAGCTGTCTTTCAGAATTTGCAAAATCTCATTGCGGGTAAGGGTATGATATCCTCCCCGCTTCCGGACACAGCTGGAAGCAATTTCTCCCAGCAGCCTGTCATCGGGGACGCCAAGCTCCCGAAGGTTCGAGCACATGCCGCTGGCCTTGATGTAATCCGCCAGGGCGTCGATACCGGCCAGGGCCACCTCCTCGTCGGTCTTCCTTGCCGGGTCCACCCCCCACACGTTCAAGGCAAACCGCTTGAACCGGGGAACGGCATAAAGGTACACCGTCCGGTAATAGGCGGGGGATATGGCCGCCAGACCCATGCCGTGGGTCACGTTGTAGTAGGCCGCCAGCTGGTGCTGGATCTCGTGGACTTCCCAGTCCTCCTCCTTGGAGGGATTCAAAAGGCCACTGAGAGCCAAGGAAGATGCCCATAAAATGTTGCTCCGGGCAGTGTAGTCCTCCGGGTTTTCCAAGGCCATCACCGTGTTGCGGATGAGGCTCTTCATGAGGGCCTCGGAAAGATCGTCGGATATGTTGTCGGCATCGGTAGGGCTGAAATAGGCCTCCATAATATGAGAAAAGATATCAAAAATCCCAGATACCATATGATAGCGAGGCACGCTGTAGGTAAACTCCGGGTTTAGAATCGCAAAGTCAGGCAGGAAGGCTCCCTCATTGCAGGAGCTCTTCACCTTGGTCTCCTCATGAGTGATGACGGCGTCGCCATCCAGCTCCGAGCCAGTGCCCGCCATGGTAACCACCGAACCCACCGGCAGGGGCTGCACGTCCGGCTCCTGCTTTTCCAGCCAGTACTTGGTCCACAGGTCCCCCTCTTCTACCGCAAAGATGGAGACCGCCTTGGCGCAGTCGATGACCGACCCGCCGCCCACTGCCAGGATGAGGTCGGTTCCGGTCTTACGGGCCAGTTCTGCGCCCTCCAGGACCTTGGAAAAGGTAGGATTGGCCATGATGCCGGAAAACTCGGTGACTGTCTTGCCACAGGCGTTCAGGCAGTCCATGACCTGGTCATAGACCCCGTTTTCCTTGATGGAACCCCCGCCGTAGGCCAAAAGGACGTTGGGGCCATACCGGGAGAGCATATCGGGCAGATTCTCCATGGCCGTCCGTCCGAAGAAAACTTTGACTGGATTATGAAAGGCAAAATCCCGATCCATGGGGCATCCTCCTTATTTAAAATGTAAGGTCCTCCAGAGCGTCATAATCCCGGACGGTAACGGTACCACGGCCCAGTTCCACGATGCCCTTATCGGCAAACTGCTTGAGCATGCGGGTTACCACCTCACGGGAGGAACCGATGTGGCGGGCGATCTGCTCGTGGGTGGCGGAGAAAGCAGGACCAGCCTGGTACTTCTTCTCGTCCCGGAGGAAACAGGCCAGACGCTTCTCCAGGCTGAAAAAGACGATACGCTGGAGGGTGTTCAGTGCGCCGGCATATTGGGCAGAGGCCCGCTGATAGACCAGCCGTTCTACATCCTTGTTCTGGTGCATAAGCTGGGCCAGGATAGGAGCAGGCAGGACGGCCACTTCCGTGGGGACCTCCGCAATGATGTGGCTCTCGGTCTCCACCGCCTGGAAGACGCAGGAAGCCGACAGGACGCAGACCTGCCCCGCCTTGGCCCGGAGGATGGTGATCTCCCGGCCCTCTTCGGACAGGGCAAAGAAGGAGAGTCTGCCCTTACGCACAAAGATGATACCCACACAGGCCTCGCCGTGGCGGTGGACCATCTGGCCCTTCTTATAGCTGACCTGCTGAATGGATCGGTCCAGCATGTCCTTCTGTTCCGGCGTCAAATATTCATAAAAGGGAATATCACGGTTCATAGCAGCGCCCCCTAAAAAAGTGCAAATAATTTTGAGTTTCGTGATTAAATCACGGAGTATAACCATACCAAGATGATATTATCATATCACAAAGAACAAGCGAGTGAAACATAGAAATTAGAAAATTAACACGGTAATAACCGAAAGGAGATAACATTATGAAGTTCTACAAGTGCAGCCATTGCGGTAACATCATTGCTTACGTTCAGGATAACGGCCCCAAGGCCATCTGTTGCGGCGAAGAGATGGGCGAAATGATCCCCAAGACCGCTGATTCCGCTGTTGAGAAGCACGTCCCCGTGGTTGAGGTCGAGGGCAACCTGGTGAAGGTCACCGTCGGTTCCACCCTGCACCCCATGGCAGAGGAGCATTTCATCCAGTGGATCGCTCTGGAGACCGAGCAGGGCAACCAGCGCAAGACCCTGAAGCCCGGTCAGGAACCCACCGTTACCTTCGCTCTGACCCCCGGCGACAAGGTGGTTGCTGCTTACGAGTACTGCAACCTGCACGGTCTGTGGAAGGCATAATTTTTGAAACTCTCAGCCCCGCACCATCCGGTGCGGGGCTTTCTCTATGCCAATCGGAGAGACAAGGGGCCCTAAAAAGTTTTTCAAAACTCCACTCCTTCGGTGATAAAATCACGGTTGGGACACATACTAGGGTGGTATTATAAAGACACAAAGAACAAGTGAACCAAACCCTTAAAGATAAAACAAACGCGGTACAAACCGAAAGGAGAATACATTATGAAGTTCTATCTGTGCAATCATTGTGGTAACATCGTTTCTTACGTTCAGAATAACGGCCCCAAGGCTATCTGCTGCGGCGAAGAGATGAAGGAACTGGTTCCCAAGACCGCTGACTCCGCTGTGGAAAAGCACGTCCCTGTGGTTGAGGCGGAAGGTAACCTGGTGAAGGTCATCGTCGGTTCCACCCTGCACCCCATGGCTGAGGAGCACTCCATCCAGTGGGTGGCTCTGGAGACCGAACAGGGTGAGCAGCTGCAGCACCTGAAGCCCGGTCAGGAGCCTGTGGCTGTCTTCGCACTCTCCCCCGGCGACAAGGTGGTTGCTGCTTATGAGTACTGCAACCTCCACGGTCTGTGGAAAGCATAATCCCATAAACGCTTCGCCCCGCACCGATCGGCGCGGGGCTTTCTCTTTAGCCAAAAGATCCAACTGCCCTGTCAAGGGAGTCATGCCCCCCAGAAAAAGTTTTTCAAAAATCCACTCTTTCAGTGATAAAATCACGGTTGGTACACATACTGGGGTGGTATTATAAACTCACAAAGAACAAGCGAACCAAACCCTTAAAGATAAAATAAATACGGTACAAACCGAAAGGAGAATACATTATGAAGTTCTACAAGTGCAATCAGTGCGGCGATGTTATTGTTTCCGTTCAGGATAACGATCCCAAGGTTACCTGCTTTGGCGAAGAGATGGTGGAACTGGTCCCTAAGACCGCTGACTCCGCTGTGGAGAAGCATGTTCCCGTGGTTGAGGTGGAAGGCAACCAGGTAAAGGTTACCGTCGGCTCCACCCTGCACCCCATGGCTGAGGAACACTCCATCCAGTGGGTGGCTCTGGAAACCGAACAGGGCAACCAGGTGAAGTATCTGAAACCCGGCCAGGAGCCTGTGGCAGTCTTCGCTCTGACCCCTGGCGACAAGGTGGTTGCTGCTTACGAGTACTGCAACCTGCATGGCCTGTGGAAGGCATAATCCCGGATCCCTCAAAGCCCCGCACCGACCGGTGCGGGGCTTTTTCAGAAAATTAGCGTAGTTAATTTTCTTTCTCCTGGTTGCATATGCAACGTACTATTTCAGACAAAACAAGTACAATATACCCATCCAAACATTATGAAAAAGAAATGAGGTTGAATCTGATGAAGAAAGTCTTTGCTCTGATGCTGTCCCTGGTCATAGTCTTTACCCTGTGCGCCTGCGGCGGTAGTACCACCGAGGAAGTCCCCGAAGACACTGCCTTTGAAGGCACCACCATCCGCATCGGCGGCCTGCAGGGCCCCACCTCCATGGGCATGGTAAAGATGCTCTCCGACAGCGAGGCCGGTGAGACCGTGAACAGCTACGAATTTACCATGGCAGGCTCTGCCGACGAGCTTACCCCCAAGCTCCTCCAGGGCGAACTGGACATTCTGGCCGTTCCCGTAAACCTGGGTTCCATCCTGTACAACAACTCCGACGGTGCCGTCCAGATGCTGGCTGCCAACGTTCTGGGTGTTCTGTACATCGTGGAAAAGGGCGGCGACACCGTTTCCGACTGGGAAAGCCTGAAGGGCCAGACCATTTACGCCACCGGTAAGGGTTCCACCCCCGAATACGCCCTGAACTACCTGCTGACCCAGTACGGCCTGGACCCCGCCACCGACGTGACCGTGGAGTGGAAGAGCGAGCCCACCGAGATCGTGGCCCAGATGGCCGCCCAGGATCACGCCGTGGCTCTGCTGCCCCAGCCCTTCGTCACCGTGGCCCAGGGTAAGTTCCCCGACATGAAGGTGGTCATGGGCCTGAGCGACCAGTGGGACGCCCTGGACAACGGCAGCCAGTTCATCACCGCCGGTCTCATCGTCCGCAGCGAGTTCGCTCAGGAGAACCCCGAAGCTGTGGCCGCTTTCCTGGAAGAGTATGCAGCTTCCACCCAGTTCATCAACGAGAACGTGGCCGAGGGCGCCCAGCTGGTGGGTGAGTACGGCATCGTGGATGCCGCTGTGGCAGAGAAAGCCATCCCCTACTGCAACATCGTGTGCATCACCGGCAATGAGATGGTGGAGATGACCACCGGCTACTTCCAGACCCTCTTTGACCAGAACCCCAAGTCTATGGGCGGTCAGATGCCCGGTGAGGACTTCTTCTACATCGCAGAATGATCCCTCCGCGAAAGTTTACCCCTTTGCTATGACTCAAACTTGGCCAGGAGTGGATACCCCTGGCCAAGTTTTCCTATTCCCACCCAAGGAGGTGCCTGCTATGACCATACAAACCAGACAAGAAATCCTGGAGATCCTGAACATGCCCGAAGAGGCCTTCTGGAAAGAGGTCGCTCCCGCCGCCAGACAGGTAACACGGAACCAATTTGGCGACGGCATTCTGGTCACCGCCATGCTGGCCTACAGCAACATCTGCAAGAACCAGTGTCTCTACTGCGGCATGCGGGCGGGCAACCAGATCCCCCGCTACCGCATTCCCCCGGCTGAGATCCTGGACCTGAGCCAGCGGGCAAAAGCCGATGGCCTGACCCGGATGTTCCTTATCGCCGGTGAGGACAAAAACTACGGCTTCGACAACCTTCTGAACCTGGTGTCCGGCCTGAAGGAACAGGGTTTTGCCGTGTCCCTGGCCGCCGGAGAACTGGAAAAAAGCCAGTATCAGGCCCTGTACGATGCCGGTGTGGATGAATATGTCCTGAAATTTGAGATGTCCGATCCGGTCAGCTTCAACCGCATGAACCCCTCCACCGACTTCCACACCCGCATGGAGCGAGCCCGGTGGATCAAGGAAATTGGTATGAAGCTGGGCTCCGGCAATATCGTGGACTGGCCCGGCCAGACCCAGGAAGAGCTGGTCCGGGACATCCTGCTCATGAAAGAGCTGGATATCAGCTGGGCCCCCAACATCCCCTTCCTCCCTGCCATGGGCACCCCGCTGGCAGGAGAAAAGCGAGGGGATTTCCTGACCAACTTTAAGGAAATCGCCATTCTGCGGCTGATGATGCCCCACATTAAAATCACCGCACAGCAGCCCGGTTACGACGGCAAAGGCGGCCTGTCCAACACCCAGGGCAACCTGGACGCCATTGCCTGCGGTGCCAACCTTCTCTTCTGCGACCTGCTGCCCGATGCCAAAGCCAACGATTTCCGCCCCGTGGACGGCCGCAACGTCAGCGGCATGAAGCACTGCGAGGACGTGGCCGCCCTAGCCGGCCTGCCTTTATACTTATAAAAGGAGGACAATCCATGAGCAACCAATCCACCCCCAGAGGCAACCGCCTCCACATTGGACTCTTCGGCAACCGAAACGCCGGAAAGTCCTCCCTCATCAATGCACTCACCGGCCAGGAAATCTCCCTGGTCTCCCCCGTGGCCGGCACCACCACCGACCCGGTCTATAAATCCTTTGAACTCATCGGTGTGGGCCCCGTGGTCTTCGTGGACACCGCCGGTCTGGATGACCAGGGCGACCTGGGCAAGCTCCGGGTGGAAAAGACCCGGCAGGCTCTGGAGAAAACCGACCTGGCCATCCTGGTCCTCACCGGAGCCCCCGAT
>JAFYPT010000005.1 GCA_017547425.1 Ruminiclostridium sp. | reverse complement strand
GTCGTAAATTTTGCTGCGCCGGCGAAAATGTCGCCCAAATCAGACCGACTAACTGCGTCTAACTGAGTCTAATTACGACTAACTACGAATGGTGATTTCTTGCGGAGAAAAAAGAAAAAGCCTCGATATCCTAGGGATATCAAGGCTTTCCTTATGGTTGCGGAGGCAGGACTTGAACCTGCGGCCTCCGGGTTATGAGCCCGACGAGCTACCAACTGCTCTACTCCGCGATATGGTGCCGGAGACCGGGGTCGAACCGGCACGGGATCACTCCCACGGGATTTTAAGTCCCGGGCGTCTGCCAATTCCGCCACTCCGGCATATCCAGCGGCTGCACTCCTCAGTGCTCAATTAGAATACCACGGAAGGGGCGGTTTGTCAATAACTTTTTTCAAACTTTTCAAAAATCTTTTTCCAGGCTCAGCGGCTGTCCCTTCTGCTGGTCAGCAGAATCAGGCGAAGCATCTGCAGGATGGAGGAGAACAGAGAAGCCACATAGGTCATAGCCGCTGCGGTGAGGACCTTTCTCGCCCCCTGCATCTCATCCCCCCAGAGGATCCCGCCCTCAGAAAGAATGGCCAGGGCTCTGCGGGAGGCATTAAACTCCACAGGCAGGGTGACCAGCTGGAAGAAGACCACGAAGGCAAAGAGCAGGATGCCAATCTGGGCCAGCTGCATATAGCCCATGAGCAGACCGATCAGAATGATGGGCCAATAGAGCTTGGAACCGAAATTCGCAATGGGCACAGAGGCGGAGCGAAGCTTCAGGGGTGCATAGCCCACATGGTGCTGGATGGCGTGGCCGCATTCATGGGCGGCAACGCCGATGGCAGCCACCGAGGCGGAACCATAGACACTGTTGGAAAGGCGGAGCACCTTCTCGTGGGGAGAATAATGGTCGGTGAGATTACCACCCACCCGCTCGATTCGCACATCATAGATACCCGACCGCTGGAGGATCTGGGCGGCCACATCCTGGGCTGCCATTCCCCTGCTGTTCATGACCCGGCTGAATCGCCGGTAGGTATTGCTGACGTTCCAGGAAGCCACCGCGCAGAGGGCGATGCCCAGGAGCACCAGATAATAGGTCGAGTCCCAATAGAATCCGTACATATCATTTTCCTCACAAACACTTGAGATATCATTGATATTATATCCAGAAATCCGCCATTGTTCAAGAGCTCTCTTGGGGCTCCCTTTTTTGTTTGGAACGGTCTTCAAAAGTGTCCCAAAACAGTATAAATGAATAGAAGAAAAATGCCGATTTTTCGCATTGACAAACAACATATGGGGACATATACTATTAGGATAAGCAAATATATCCCTTTTTACACTGTGAAATATATTACATGACATGCCTTGGTCTCAAATATATAAAGACCAGGCCTGAAAGGTGAGATAACTTATGGCAAAGGTAATTCTGGATATGAGCCGGTGCAAGGGCTGCTTCCTCTGCGCCAGCGTATGTCCCAAGGAAGTCCTGACCCCTTCCAAGGAGCTGAGCTCCAAGGGCTTCGGACTGATCCATCTGAACGAAGACAAAGAATGTATCGGCTGCGGCGCCTGCTACAAGGTGTGCCCAGACTACTGCATCGAGATCATCGATGAAAAAGCTTGAGGAGGGAGAAACCATGGCAAAAGAACTGATCAAAGGCAATGAGGCCCTGGCAGAATCCTGCCTCCGTGCCGGCTGCAGATTTTTCAGCGGCTACCCTATCACTCCCCAGTCTGATATCCTGGAGTATCTGTGCTGGCGCATGGACGAGCTGGGCGGCAGCTGCGTCCAGACCGAGTCCGAGCTGGCCGGCATCAACATGCTCTTCGGCGCAGCCTCTGCAGGCGCCCGTGCACTGACCACCACCTCCGGCCCCGGCTTCTCCCTGAAGCAGGAGGGTATCTCCTACCTGTGCGCCAGCGACGTCCCCGCCGTCATCGCCAACGTCCAGCGTATCGGCGCCGGTCTGGGCGACATCTTCGTGGGCCAGGGCGACTACTGGCAGATCACCCGCGGCGGCGGTCACGGCGACTACCGCACCCTGGTCCTGGCTCCCGCCAGCGTCCAGGAGACTGCTGACCTGGCTTACATCTCCTTCGACCTGGCAGAGAAGTACCGCCACCCCGTCATCATCGCCACCGATGGCACCATCGGCGAGATGATGGAGAGCGTTGAACTGCCCCCCATGAAGGAGCACGACATCGACAAGTTTGACTGGGCCATCCGTCCCCGTCAGGAGGGCGAGAAGCAGCGTGTCATCTGGAACCGCTTCTGGGACCTGGGCAACGACGAGTACCCCATCTACCTGGTAAACAAGTACAAGGAAATGGAAGAGAACGAGCAGCGCTGGGAATGCGTCCAGACTGAGGACGCCGAGATCGTCCTGGTGGCCTACGGCATCAGCTCCCGTGTCTGTAAATCCGCTGTCATCCGTGCCCGCAAGGAAGGCATCAAGCTGGGTCTGCTGCGCCCCATCACCCTGTGGCCCTTCCCCAAGAAAGCCTTTGAGGCCCTGGGCCCCCAGGTGAAAGCATTCCTGGACGTGGAAATGAACATCCTGGGCCAGATGCAGGACGACATCATCCTGGCTGACGGCAACCGCCATCCCGTGGAATTCTATGGCGAGTACTGGCACACCATCGACGAGAACAAGATCCTGGCCAAGGTCAAGGAAATGTTAGAAAAGTATTAAGGAGGCGGGAACAATGAATTTCAAAGTATCCAAGCACATTGATTTAAACCAGCAGGCCTCCTGGTGCCCCGGCTGCGGCCACGGCATCATCTGCCGCATCATCACCGACGCCGCTGACAAGCTGGGCGTGGGTGACCGCATCGTCACCGTGGACGACGTGGCCTGCGGCCAGTTCGGCCAGTACGCCATGGACTACAACTCCATCATGGGCGCCCATGGCCGTGTGGTGGCCACCGCTGCCGGTGTGAAGCGCGCTCGCCCCGACGCTCTGCTCATCGCCCGTCCCGGCGACGGCTCTGCCTACAGCATTGGCATCGAGTCCACCATCTCCTGCGCCATGCGCAACGAGAATATCCTGACCATCGTTATCAACAACTCCGTCTTCGGCATGACCGGCGGCCAGATGTCCCCCGCTACCCTGTACGGCATGAAGACCTCCACCTCTCCCTTTGGCCGCACCGCTGAGAGAAACGGCAGCATGATGGACATCACCAAGCTGCTGGGCCAGTCTGACATGGCCTACCTGGCACGCTGCTCCGTGGACAGCATCGCCAACATCAACAAGACCCAAAAGTGCATTGAAAAGGCACTGCAGAAGCAGATGAACGGCGAGGGCTTCTGCCTCATCGAGATCCTGAGCCCCTGCCCCACCAACTGGAAGATGACCCCCGCTCAGTCCATGGAGTTCATCCGCAACACCCAGAGCAAGGCTCTGCCTCTGGGCGAGTTTATCGACAGAGGAGGTAAGGAAGCATGATCGAAGTCATTTGTTCCGGTTTCGGCGGCCAGGGCGTTCTGGTTGCCGGTATGATCCTGGCGGACGCCGCCATTGAAGAGGGCAAGGAAGTTTCCTGGTACCCCTCCTACGGCTTTGAGATGCGCGGCGGCGCCGCCAACTGCGATGTGAAGATCAACGACGGCGAGATTCCCAGCCCCTACTGCCTGGAGCCCGATGTGGTCTACACCCTGAACGAACAGGCTATCGACACCTACGAGAGCCGCCTGAAGCCCGGCGGTGTCCTGCTGGTGAACAGCACCCTGGTGCCCGAAGGCCGCACCTACCGCGATGATATCGTGGTCATCAAGGTTCCCGCCACCGAGATCGCCACCGAGCTGAAGAACGAGCGAGGCACCAACATCGTCATGCTGGGCGCTATGGCCTGCGCTTCCCCTCTGTATGACGAGGAGAAGATGAGAGCGGCGGTGGAACACTACTTTGCCAAGAAGGGCAAGAACAACCCCAAGAACGCTATGTGCTTCGACCGAGGCGCTGACGCCGCAAGGAGCCAGTTATAATGGAAGAGAACAAGATGCGACTGCCTCTGGAAGGCATTAAGGTCGTGGAAATGGGCACTGTGGTGGCAGCACCCACCACCGCCCGTGTCCTAGCCTCCTACGGCGCAGAGGTCATCAAGGTGGAGACCCTGGACGGCGACGTAATGCGTCAGGCCGGCACCCACGAGTTCACCCCCTATGAAGACGACCTGAACCCCCTATTCACCGTCCACAACAGCGGCAAGAAGTTCATCTCCCTGAACTTCAAGACCGAAGAGGGCAAGAAGGTCCTGCTGGACCTGCTGAAGGACGCCGACGTGTTCATTACCAACGTCCGCGAGCAGTCCCTGGTCCGCAACGGTCTGGACTACGAGACCCTGAAGGTCATGAACCCCGGCCTGATTTACGCCCACTTCCTGGGTTACGGCGAGCGAGGTCCCGCTGCCAACAACCCCGGCTTTGACATCAGCGCCTTCTGGCTGCGGTCCGGTCCTCTGGCTGACTGGTCCACCGAGGGTTCCTTCCCCTTCCTGCCCACCTACGCCTTCGGCGACATGGCCACCAGCTCTGCCTTCCTGTCCGGCATCCTGATGGCCCTGTATGCCAAGAAGGAGACCGGCCTGGGCACCAAGGTGGGCACCTCCCTCTTCGCCAGCGGCATCTGGTGCAACGCCATCGGCGTGGTCCAGACCCAGTTCGAGCGCAAGGATCTGAACCCCGAGCCCCTGCGCCCCACCGACCCCTTCAACCAGACCTACCTGTGCAAGGACGGCCGCTGGATCGGCGTCTACTGCAACGAATACGTCATGGACAAGCCGAAGCTCTCCAAGCTCTTCGGCATCGAATGGATCTGTGACGATCCCCGTTGCGCCACCATCGACACCCTCCAGAAGACCAACGCCATCGAGGAAGTCATCACCCAGTGCAACGAGATTTTCCTGACCAAGACCGCCGCCGAGTGGAGAGAGATTTTCAGCTCCAACAGCGTGTCCTGCGAGATCATGATGAAGTCCCACGAGGTCAGCAAGGACCCCCAGGCCATTGAAAACGGCTACATGGTCCCCGTGGAATTCCCCGACGCAGACAAGACCACCGTGATGCTGCCCAATCCCCCCATCTGGTTCAGTGACTATGGTCGCAAGGATTACAAGCCCACCGGCACCCTGGGTGAGGACACCGACGAGATCCTGACCTCCATGGGCTACACGGCCGAGCAGATCCAGGCCATGAAGGATTCCGGTGCCGTCCACTGAGAGGAGAAACCCCATGAAGCATAAGTTCATTGCCAAGCGGTACTGGAAGGACCAGAGCACCGCTATGGGCCAGTCCGATGTGCTGGCCAGATCCTTTGATGACGTCATCAACCTGAGCCTGGGTGACCCCGACCTGATCACCCACGACCTCATCATCGACAAGGCCTTTGCCGACGCCAAGGCAGGCCACACCAAGTACACCGACTTCCGCGGCGACCCCGAGCTCCGGGAAGAGATCGTGAAGTTCTACAAGGAAGAGTACGACATGGACGTGGCTGACGAGGAGGTCTTTGTGTCCACCTCCGCCTGCATGGGCATGTACCTGGCCCTGGAGGCCATCCTGGACGACGGCGACGAAGTCATCATCCAGGCCCCCTACTTCACCCCCTATCCCCAGCAGGTGGAACTGGCCCGTGGCATCCCCGTGGAGCTGCCCACCTATGAGGAAGAGGACTTCCAGATCAGCGTGGCGCGCATGGAGAGCCTCATCACCGAGCGCACCAAGGCTCTGGTCATCAACTCCCCCTCCAACCCCACCGGCAACTGCCTGACCGTGGAAACCATGGAGAAAATCGCTGCCATCGCAGAGAAGTACGACCTGGTGGTTATCGCGGATGACATTTACACTGCTTTCAGCTACCAGAACCCCTTCGTCCCCTTCGCTTCCCTGCCTGGCATGAAGGAGCGCACCATCATTCTGAACTCCTTTTCCAAGAACTTCACCATGACCGGCTGGAGACTGGGCAACATCATCGCCCCCGACTACATCATCAAGACCATCCAGCAGATCAACGAAAACATGGTCTTTACCGCACCTTCCATTTCTCAGCGTGCCGGCATCTATGCCCTCCGCCACAGAAAGGAAGTCCAGCCCGAGATGGTGGAAGAGTACAGAAAGCGTATGTTCTACGCAGCCGAACGAATCAATCAGATTCCAAAACTGAGCGTGATCAATCCCCCCAAGGGCGCTTTCTACCTGTTCGTGAACATCAAGGAAACCGGCCTTTCCAGCGTGGAGGCCTCTGACATGATCCTTCGGGAGGCTCACGTTCTCACCCTGCCCGGCAACGCCTTCGGCGCCTGCGGCGAGGGTTATATCCGCCTTGCCTGCACCTGCGGCGTGGATGTGCTGAAGGAAGCCTTTGACCGGATCGAGCGTGCCCTGAAATAAAATGGATGCATTCTCTTCGGGCGTGAATATTTATTCATTTCCTCTTGACAAAGGTGAATGATGGCTGTATACTCATACCATAAACAACAAGCCGATTATCGGCGAAATGAGGTATTGTTATGAAATACATGAAAAAGATCCTTTGTGCTGTCCTGAGCATCGTGATGGTGCTTTCTATGGCTGCTTGCGGAAGCAGCGAACCTGCAGAGACCCCCGAAAACACCGAAGGTGAAACCGCCGCTACCGGCAAGATCGCAGAGATTCAGGAGAAGGGCCAGCTGGTCCTGGGCACCGCCTCCGGCTATCCTCCCTTCGAGTTTGTCAGCATTGAAAACAACGGCGCTGTCATCGGCAT
This sequence comes from Ruminiclostridium sp., assembly GCA_017547425.1. GTDB lineage: Bacteria > Bacillota > Clostridia > Oscillospirales > Oscillospiraceae > Evtepia. Next base: position 24,721 of record JAFYPT010000005.1, on the reverse strand, counting down.
CGACGTTGAGCTGGCACAGGCCATCGCCGACAAGCTGGGCGTTGAACTGGTGGTTCAGGACATGCCCTTCGGCGAACTGATCATGAACCTCAACAGCGGCGTCTGCGATATCGTCATCGCAGGTCTGCCCGAGACCCCCGAGCGCGCAGAGATGGCCGACTTCTCCATGGTCTATGTCAACGACGAGCAGACCATCATCGTCCGCGCGGAAGACGCTGACAAGTACACCTCTCTGGAAGACTTCGCCGGCAAGACCGTGGACGTGGAGCTGGGCGCTTCCTCCGAGACCGTGGCAAGAGAAGAGCTCACCGGCGCCAATGTCAATGCGCTGACCCTGATCGCTGACTGCTTCATGGAGCTGAGCCAGGGCAAGTGCGACGCCGTCGTCACCGGCATGGTCGTTGGCAAGCAGTACGTGGTCAACAACAGCGCTTATGCAGAGCTGGCTGACATCGATTTCGTGAACAAGGACAAGCCCACCCAGGCCTGCATCGCCAAGGGCGCTCCCGAATTCCTGGAGCTGGTGAACGAAGTCATCAAGGAAAACCAGGACAACGGCAATTTTGAAAAGTGGATCGAGCAGTACAGCGCTCAGGCAAGCAAGGAAGCCCAGGGCTAACCGATCCTCTCCATCCATCAACATATAATTAAAGAACTGGAAACGCGGGAAACTGCGTTTCCAGCTCTTTGCGTTTATCACTCTCCCGCTCTTCTCCCGGGCGGAATCTGAAAACAAGGTGAACACACATGGAACGTGAATTTATTCTGGAGGTCAAGGACCTCGGCAAAAGCTTCAAGAATCTTGAGGTTTTGAAGAGCATTGACCTCAATGTCAAAAAAGGCGACGTTGTGGCCATCATCGGCCCCTCCGGCTCCGGCAAGAGCACCATGCTGCGCTGCCTCAACCGCCTGGAAGAGCCCACCAAGGGCCAGATCCTGTTCCACGGCACGAACATTCTGGATAAGGAGGTTGACATCAACAAGATCCGCATGCAGATCGGCATGGTCTTCCAGCAGTTCAACCTCTTCCCCCACCTGACGGTGAGAAGAAACATCACCATCGCCCTGACCAAGCTGCAGAACCTCTCCATGGACGAAGCCAACGCCACGGCAGACAGACTACTGGAGATGGTCGGCCTGGCTGAGAAGGCAGATGTGTACCCCTCCAGCCTCTCCGGCGGCCAGAAGCAGCGCATCGCCATCGCCAGATCTCTGGCCATGAATCCCGAGATCATCCTCTTTGACGAGCCTACCAGCGCCCTGGACCCCGAGATGGTCGGCGAAGTTCTGCAGGTCATGAAGGATCTGGCCCAGGCAGGCATGACCATGCTGGTGGTGACCCACGAGATGGGATTTGCCAAGGAAGTTGCCTCCAAGGTGATCTTCCTGGACGGCGGCTATGTGCTGACCGAGGGCAGCCCGGAAGAGGTCTTCGAAAACGCTAAACACGAGCGTGTGAAGGCCTTCCTGGACAAGGTTATGTAAGGAGGACAGACGCTATGGGAATTATCAATGGAATTATCAACGCCCTGACTTCTGTCGTAAATGTGTTTGTAAAGTACGACGACATGTTCCTCCATGCGCTGCTGATGACGGTGATGCTCTCTCTGGCCACCGTTCTCATCAGTAGCGTGCTGGGCAGCCTGATGGCTCTCATGAGGATCTCCAACAGCCGTATTCTCCGGGGTTTCGCCACCGCTTATGTGTCCTTCATCCGCGGCACCCCCCTGATGGTCCAGATCTTTATGGTCTTTTACGGCCTGCCCCTGCTGGGCATCAATCTGCCGACCTTCGAGTTCCTGGGCACGGACTTCAGCCGCTTCTTCTCCGGTCTGCTGGCCCTGGTGATTAACAGTATTGCCTACGTCTGCGAGATCGTCCGCGGCGGCATCCAGTCTATCGATGACGGCCAGATGGAAGCCGCCCGCAGCCTGGGCTTTAACAAGCGACAGGCCATGCTGTACATCATTTTCCCCCAGGCTCTGAAGAATATTCTCCCTGCCCTGGGCAACGAGTTCGTCAGCGTCATCAAGGAGTCCTCTCAGGTTTCCATCATCGGCCTGGCAGAGCTCATGTACATCACCACTACCGTGCGCTCCATCAGCTTCCGCTCCTTCGAGCCCCTGCTCATCGTCTCTCTCCTGTACTTCCTGGTGACCTCGGTCTGCAGCTACCTGGTCAACAAGATGGAGAAAAAGATGTCCGTCAGCAACCGCTCCTCCAACTAAGTTTTTAAAATGACACCGAAGAGGTTCTTTCCTCTCCGGTGTCATTTTCTTGTCTGCCGATTCTCTTTGTGATATAATTGAGCCAATCACGACGGAAAGGACTTGTGTTCCATGACCATAGAACGATCTTATGCAGAATATGCAGCAGAGCAGACCACTCGGCTGCTGGCCATCGACAGCCCCTCCGGCTTCACCAAAGAGGCCGCCCAGTGGGTCTTTGATGCCTTTACCGCCCTGGGCTTCCCCGCTTCCTACACCAAAAAGGGCGGTGTCCTGGTGGACCTGGGGGGCGAGGACGAAACCGATGGCCTCCTTTTGGCCGCCCACGCCGACACTCTGGGTGCCATGGTGGCCGAGGTGAAGTCCAACGGCCGCCTTCGGGTGACCAACCTGGGCGGTATGCGGGCAGAAAACGCCGAGGCCGAGAACCTGCGGGTCTACACTCGCTCTGGCAAGGTGTACGAGGGCACTCTCCAGCTGTGCAATGCCTCGGTCCATGTGAACAGCAATTACGGGGACACCAAGCGCTCCTTCGACACCACCGAGGTGGTCCTGGATGAGGACGTCTCCTCCGCCGAGGACACCCGGAAGCTGGGTATCCAGGTGGGCGACATCGTCTGCTTTGACCCCCGGACCCGCATCACCTCCTCCGGCTACATCAAGAGCCGCTTCCTGGACGACAAGCTCTCCGTTGGCATTCTCCTGGGCCTGGCCAAGTTCATGAAGGACACCAAAGCTGTCCCCAATCGGAAGGTCTATGTCCATGTGACGGTCTATGAGGAAGTGGGCCACGGCGGCTCTGCCTCTGTGCCCTTCGGGGTCACCGAGGCCATCAGCGTGGACATGGGCTGCGTGGGTGACGGTCTCCGATGCACCGAGCGTCAGGTCTCCATCTGCGTCAAGGATTCCGGTGGTCCCTACAACTATGAAGTGGTGGGCAAGCTCATTGACGCCGCCAAACAGGAAGGAGCCGACTACGCCGTGGACGTCTACCCCCACTACGGCTCCGACGTGGAAGCCACCCTGAACGCCGGATACGACATCCGCCACGGTCTCATCGGGGCCGGTGTCTACGCCAGCCACGGCTATGAGCGCAGCCATATGGACGGGGTATGGAACACCCTGAAGGTCCTGAAGGGCTATCTTAACCTGTAAGCCCATGGCCGATCCCAAAACCACCACGCTGGAACGGCTCCTGGACATCTACTCCCACCAGTACGACCTGGACCGGGAGGGAGTCTATGGCGGCGGGGTCTTCCCTGCCACAGCCACCTACTTCCTCCGGGATGAAAACTACCTCATTAGCAAGAAGCACGTGCTCAGCGCCGTGGAAAACTACGACTACCTCTACTTCTGCCCTGTCGACCATTTAGACGCCCCCACCCTGGAGAGGGTTATCGAGGCATCCATGGAACTGGGCAGAGAGCGGGTCCGCCCCCATAGGGAGCATATGTCCTCCTTCATCACCCTGATCATCCTGGCAGACACCATGGACCAGGAGGCCAAGGCCCTGGTGAAGAAAACCCGGATGCGGAAGTATTTCAAGTTTGCCTTCCACGGCTGGATGGAGTATCGCATCGCCGCCCTGGAGCTTTCTACAAATGAGATCCTCTCCAATCCCGCCGGTCGGGATGTGAGAAAACTGCTGGAACAAAATTTCGGCATGAATACCTCTAAGAAAGGAGGGTTCCGCAAATGAATGGCTTAGTCCTTTTGATCCTTTGCGTTACCCTGCTGGTCTGCGGTTACGTCTTTTACGGCCGCTGGCTCTGTAAAAAATGGGGGGTCGGTGAGGGAGATCTCCCCACCCCTGCCCACACCATGACAGACGGCATCGACTACGTCCCTGCCAAGGCCCCCATCCTTCTGGGCCACCACTTCTCCTCCATTGCCGGTGCCGGACCCATCACCGGACCCATCAGCGCCATCACCGCCGGTTTCGGCTGGGGAGCCTGCGTCCTCTGGATCCTCATCGGCGGCATCTTCTTCGGCGGTGTCCACGACTTCGGTGCCCTCATCGCCTCCATCCGACACGGAGGCAAGTCCATCGGTGAGATCATCTCGGCCAATATGTCCAGACGGGCCAAGCGGCTCTTCATCATCTTCGCGTACCTGACCCTCATCCTGGTGGTGGCCGCCTTCTCCTCCATCGTGGCGGGTACCTTCGGGGCCACCGTGGATGCCAGCGGCATCATCGACAAAGCCGCCTCGGTGAGCAACGCCCGGGTGGCCATGGTCTCCCTGCTGTTCATCCTGGTTGCGGTGGTCTTTGGCTTCTTCGTCTACCGCCGGAACATGCCCATGGGCATCGCCTCGCTCATCGGCGTTCTAGCCATCGTGGCCATCATCGCCATCGGCATGAACTTCCACCCTATCTACCTCACCAGCGGCACCTGGATGTACATCGTGGGCGGTTACATCATCGTGGCCTCGGTGGCTCCCGTGTGGATCCTCCTCCAGCCCCGTGATTACCTGAGTTCCTTCCTGCTCTACGCCATGCTGGCTCTGGCTGTGGTGGCTGTGGTCATGGCACAGCCCTCCATGGACACCCTGCCCGTCCTGAACACCCCCGGCAATCCCACTCCCGTCTTCCCCGTTCTGTTTACCACCATTGCCTGCGGCGCCATTTCCGGCTTCCACTCTCTGGTCTCCTCCGGCACCACCTCCAAGCAGCTGGACAGGGAAAAGGATGCCAAGCCTATCGCCTACGGCGGCATGCTGCTGGAGTGCGTGCTGGCTGTCCTGACCCTCTGCGCTGTTGCCTACGCCTACAGCCTCATGGGCACTGAGCATGAGCTTACAGGAGCCACTGCCATCTTCGGCGGCGGTATCGCCGGCATGATCGACCCCACCTACGGGTCCACCTACGAGATCCTGTACACCCTGTTGGTCCTCACCTACTCGGCCTTCTGCCTGACCTCTCTGGACACGGCCACCCGTCTTGGCCGTTTCATGTTCCAGGAGTTCTGGATCGACTCCACCCTGGGTGAGACCCCCGAAACGGTCACCGGATACAAAAAGATCCTCTCCAACCCCTATGTGGCCACCCTCATTACCGTCTTCCTGGGCATCACCCTGGGCATGAACGGCTACACCAAAATCTGGACCCTCTTCGGCTCGGCCAACCAGCTGCTGGCCGCTCTGGGTCTGCTGGCTGTGGCCACCTGGCTGGGCAACGTGGGCAAGACCAAGTTCATGTGCGTCATCCCCATGTTCTTCATGCTGGCAGTCACCATCTTCTCCCTGGGCATCAACACCAAGACCCAGCTGGCACAGATCGCTCTGGGCGGGGCCGACTGGGGTCCCTACGTTCAGGTCATCGTGGGCGTGCTGCTCATGATCCTGGCTGTAATCCTGGCCATTGAGGGTGTCATCACACTTGTAGGACAAAATAAGAAGAAAGCTGCCATCTAAACCCACCAAAAAACTCCCATGTTTTACAACATGGGAGTTTTTTCTTGGATCGTATCAATATCCGATGGCCAGACCCAGAAGGAGCAGACCGCTGGTGAGAAGGAGGTTCAGCAGCTGGAACTTCCAGCTCCACTTGAACCAGTCTCCATAGCTCACATCCGCCAGGCCCAGGCTGATGAGGAGGACCGGGTTGGTGGGATAGAGGACGTTGGAGAAACCGTCGCCGAAGGCAAAGGCCAGGATGCACAGCTGAGTGGAGATCCCAAAGATCTGGGCCATGGGGACGATGAGGGGGATGAGCATGAAGGCCTTGGCAGAGCCCGAAGAGATGAAGAAGTTCATCACCAGAACGATCAGATAGATGAACAGGATCACTGCCCACTTGGGCATGGTCCCCGCCAGGTCCACGGCCCCGTGGAGGATGGTGTCCAGGACGTTTGCCTCTTCCAAGGTGAACTTGATGGAGGAGGCCATGAGGATCATAAGGACCGCCGGGAAAATGCTCACCACACCCTCCCAGGAGGTCTTGGCCAGAGCCTTGCCCCCCATGCCCGCGGCCAGGGTGGAGACGATGCCCGCCGCCAGGAAAATGACCGCCACGATGATCATGGTGTAGTCCTGAAGGGCCGGGATAAAGCCGGAGCAGAGGACGAGGGCGATGCCCACACCCAGGATACCCGCAAAGGACACCAGGCTCCGATCCATGCGGCGTTCGGATACGAAAGCCTCTCCGGTCTGGATGGTCTCAATGGGTTTTTCAATCTTCTTGGCATAGGTGCGGACAAAGATCAGCAAAAGTGCGTAAATCAGAACGAAGGCCAAAACACGCATGGAAGGGCCGGAGAACATAGGCAGTCCCGCCAGCTGTTGGGCCACACCCACGGTGAAGGGGTTGCAGATGCCCGCCGCAAAGCCACAGCCCACCGCCAGTAAGCTCATTCCCAGGCCGGTGAGGGCATCCCAGCCCAGCTTGATGGCCAGGGCCACCACGATGGGGACCAGGGGAACGCACTCCTCGAAGGAGCCGATCATGGAACCCATAGCCATGAAGAAGAGGATGATGATGGCTATGAGCTGATATCGGACCCCGCTGAACCGATGGGTGATCTTGTCCAGCATGTACTTCATGAGGCCGCAGCGGTCCAGGCTGTTGAACACGCCGCCGATAACCAGCAGGAAGACGATGACCGCAATGAGGGTGGCGTTGCCAGTGGCCCCCAGAACTAAAACGGGAGACAGCAACCACTTCCAGAAGGGGATGCCCCCCTCCACGGGAGAGAAACCGCCGGCGGTGTCGATGATGTAGTTTCCGTTTTCATCCAAAACCCGGGCATAGGACCCGCCGGGGACCACCAGGGTCAGGATGTAGGACGCCACCATCAGGACAAAAATGACGAGGATGGCGGTGAGGAAGGACCGAGTGCTGATGTTTAGGCCCTTTTGATTCTGTTCACTCATAGGGAAGCCTCCTTCATCACATAGCGGTAAAAGTCCACCGCAGGGGCCAGGACGGAGAGGTCCACGTTCTCGTCGATGCCGTGGATGCTGTCCAGCTGCTGGTCACTGATGAGGAAGGGAGTGAACCGCAGGCAGTGGTCGCAGACCCGGCTCAGGAAGCGGCTGTCGCTGGCGCCGGTCATCACATAAGGGGAAGTCTTCACCCCGGGAAAGACGGCAGCGACGGCCTGCTCCACCAGGCGGAAGGGTTCTCCCGTGTGGTCGGTGAGAGGGGACGGGAATCCAGGGTCCAAGACCTCAGTCTCGATATCGAACGTCTTTGCCAGCTTTGCAACGGCGGCGATGCTGTCGGGTCCTCCCTGGTGGTGGGAGTAGCGCATATTGCCGATGACCCAGGCCTCCTGGGGCAAGACGTTGGTCCCCTGAGATCCAGAGGCCATGGTGAAGGCAATGGTGGTTTTCAGCATGGCGTTGGCCGTGCCGGAGACCGAAGGCATGGCTTTGATGAGAAGGGGGGCAAAGAGCCGGGAGTTGCCTAGAATGGTCTTCAGGGGGCCGGACATGGAGGCAGACAGGCTGGCGAACATGGCGTGGATGGTGGGGGATATCTCACCCCGGAAGAGGTTGGACTTCTCTGCGGCAGCCATGAACTTGCCCAGCCTCACCAGAGGGGTGTCCTTGCCAGGAGTGGAGGAGTGTCCCCCCTTGGAGCGAGCGATGAACTTCAGGTCAGCACAGCCCTTCTCTCCCACGCCCACCATGGCGAAGGTCCCTTTGGCCCCGCCGATGGGTTCGTGTAAAATCATGCCGCCCTCGTCCAGAACCATGGTGAAACGAAGCCCCCGGTCCTGAAGGATCTGGGAGATCCGGTCACCCCCCTCTCCCCCTTGCTCCTCGTTACAGGTGGAGAGGAAGTAGATGTCCTGACGGGGGACGAAGCCCTCCTGAGCCAGTTCCTCACCGGCCCGAAGCATGGCCCAAAGACCGCCCTTGGTGTCCAGGGTGCCGCGGCCCCAGAGTTTGCCGTCGGATACCACACCGGAGAAAGGCGGGTGGGTCCACTGGCCGGGAGCCTCCACCACGTCCTGGTGGTTCATAAAGAGGATGGGCAGCCCCTCCCCCCTTCCCTGCCAGCGAAGCAGGAAGCTGCCGTCAAAATCCTCGTAGGTGCAGAGGTCGAACAGCGTGGGGAAAAGCTCCCGCAGGAGGTCGTGGAATGTATAGAATATGGTTTTGTCAGGCTGGTCTGGCAGGGAGATGGTCTCAACCTGGATCATCCGGGCCAGCTGTTCTGCGTATTGGTCGGTGCGTGGGTCCAGCATGGGGATCCCTCATTTCTTGTGCATATTTATTCCATTATATACGTTTTCTCATGGATAGTCAACGAAATACCCCCGGCTATCACCGGGGGTATTGTTACGGTTTCTTTGCTTCCGAACAGCCCAGGCTGTGGCGGAGGTGTTCCCCAACGAACATCAGCTCTCCGGGGATAGATATCTCCGCTTTGGAGCAGTGGATAAAGGCCTGGACCTTGGGAGACAGGCTGTTAAAATAAGCCTCCATCTGCGGGTTTTCATATTTCATGTTTCTCACCCCAGGAGCAATATTTCCACGTGAGCGTTGCGTATTCTCCGGAATTCCTGTATACTGAAAGCAAATCAAACTTGGAGGGATCTCCCATGAAAAAGAAACTTTCTTCCCTGTTCCTCGCCCTGTTGTCCCTGTGCATGGTTTTCACTATGGCAGCCTGCGGAGCGGATGATCTGTCTGCAACCATCGTCACCACCGACACGGATTCTGCCCAGGCCGAGCTGGACCCCAACGGCACCTACACCTCCAAAGAGGACGTGGCCCTATACATCCGCCTCTATGGCTGTCTGCCGGACAACTTTATGACCAAGGATGAAGCCCGTGAACTGGGCTGGGAGGGTGGTTCCCTGGAGCCCTACGCGCCCGGCATGTGCATCGGCGGCGACTACTTTGGCAACTATGAAGGGCTGCTCCCTGAGGACCGGGACTACACCGAGTGCGACATCGACACCCTGGGTGCCAACAGCCGCGGTCCCAAGCGCATCGTCTTCTCCGACGATGGTCTGATCTATTACACCGAAGATCACTACGAATCCTTTGAACTGCTTTACGGGGAGGAGTAACCATGAACGTCGTCATTCTGGACGGGTCCACTGCCCCCACCAAAGAGGCTCTGCACCAGCATCTGGCAAAGGAATTGAATTTTCCGGACTGGTACGGTGGAAACCTGGACGCCCTTTTTGATTGCCTGACGACTGTTTCGGAGGAGGTCACCATCTCCCTGGATGAGGCCGCTCTGACCGATGCCTTAGGCCCCTATGCCCAGCGGGTCAAGAAGGTATTGACCCGCGCCGCTGAGAAGAACCCGAACCTTCATCTGCTGTGAAACAACATCTGGCTAATCTGGTCACTAGCTCCCGCATTCTATTTGGCCTTGGGATGCTGTTCTGCCCTGTTCTCTCCCCTTCCTTCTACGCCCTGTATCTTCTCGGGGGCTTGACGGATATGGTGGATGGGACCATTGCCCGGAAGACCCATGCCGTGACGGAGTTCGGTTCTAGGTTGGACTCTGTTGCCGATTTGGTTTTTATTGGGACGGCCTGTGTGAAGCTTCTTCCGGTGGTCTCCCTTCCCGGTTGGGTCTGGTGTTGGGTCCTTCTCATTGTGATCCTACGGGTCAGCAATCGGAAGGTTTGGCTGGACCACACGGTCCTGAATAAGGTCACAGGGTTTCTGCTCTTTCTGCTCCCTTTGACCCTATCCTTCCTGGATGTGAAAGTCAGCGCCTGTGTGGTCTGTGCTGTGGCTACTCTTGCTGCTTTGCAGGAAATCGTTAAGAGGGAGGCAGCTCCACGACCATGTATGAAAAATACTGCCGCCTGGACGTCGACACCAAATGGATCGGACTGGAAAAAAGTGATACGGAAGTCACCTATTTCTGCACACCTGTGGATGCCCAAATCATCGGCTGGGAGAACTGTATCCACTACTGCTTTCTAAGTGGGTACCATGATATGGTTTTTGCAGTCAATCCTGAGACCTGTGCTGACCAGTTTTTGTATCCCCTGGCCAGGAATTTCACGGACTTTCTTCGGCTGATCCTGTCCTGCGGCAGCACAACTGCCATAGAGCAAATCATCGGTTGGAACAAAGACCAGTTTATGCATTTCGTTTCTGGTGACGATAACAGAATCCATCCAGAACAGCGAACTGTTTTGGATGCCATAAAAACAAAACTGCAACTAGAACCAATGGAGAACCCCTACGAATATGTGACCTTGGTTCAGACGCAATACAGCAATTGCGACATCGAATACTCCAATGAGTATTATGACATACTCGGGTTGGAACGCCCTGATGGTACCCCAAGCAATCTAACATCTTTAGAGTTTGACTCTGTGACTTTCACTTTCGAAATCGAGGACAAGTAAACTATGCAAACGAAGCCCCGGCTCAGTGAGCCGGGGCTTCGTTATTACAAACATTCGTTATTACAAACATAATCATAACCCTTCCGGTGGCGGGCGATTCGTGAATCGCCCCTACGATCAAAGATGGGTGTTCACATAGTCCTCACGGATGTTCTCCGGCACCAGTCTGCCGCCGGTGGCCCAGAGGATGTGGGAGGCCTGAGACATCTTATCTGTCAGCCCGTGGGCTTCCAGGTAGGCTCTGGTTTCGGGATACTGATGCAGCATAACAGGGCCCTGGAATGCTGCGCAGGCACTGGGTTCAATGAAGATGCTCTCGGTCTCCAGCAGGTCCCGCATATAGTCATAGAGCTTGGCATCCCGGAGGGTGAACTCGCCGCTGAGGATGGGGACCATCACCCGGCCCACAAAGCCGGAGGCACGGCCCACCGCCAGACCATCGGCGTGGGTCAGGCCGGTAAGACCAATGTCCTGAACAGAGATCTCATTCTGCAGGCCTGTGGCCATGCCCAGGACCATGCAGGGTGCCTGGGTGGGCTCTACGAAGAAGGTGTGGACATGGGTTCCAAAGACCTGCCGCAGGCCGAAGGCCACACCGCCGGGGGCACCGCCCACGCCACAGGGGATGTAGACGAAGAGAGGATGGTCGGCATCCACCGTGATGCCCTGGGCCTCCAACTGGCCCACCAGACGCTTGGCGGCCACAGCGTAGCCCATAAAGAGGTTCTTGGAGTTCTCGTCGTCCACGAAATAGCTCTTGGGGTTGGCATCGGAACTGGCTCTTCCCTGCTTAACTGCCTCGCTGTAGTCGGACTCGTACTCCATCACGGTGACCCCGTGCTGACGGAGAAGGTCCTTCTTCCACTGCTTGGCATCGGCAGACATGTGGACGATAACCTCATAGCCCACAGCGGCACTCATGATGCCGATGCTCAGGCCCAGGTTGCCGGTGGAGCCCACCTGGACGGTGAACTGGGTGAAGAATTCTTTGGCTTCCAGGGTGGCCAGCTTGGTGTAGTCGTCCTCGTAACCGGTGAGGAGGCCGTGTTCCAGGGCCAGCTCTTCCGTGTGCTTCAAGACCTCGTAGATGCCCCCGCGGGCTTTCACGGAGCCTGCGATGGCCAGATGGCTGTCCTGCTTCAGCAGGAGTCGGCCTTCCAGCCCGGCGCCGTACTTCTCGTTCAGCCGGACCTGGAGGTTGGGGACAGGGGTCAGAACGGACTCGATGATGCCGCCGCTGTCCCGGGTCTCTGGGAAGCAGGCCATGATGAAGGGGGCAAAGCGGGCAAGCCGAGCCTCTGCATCGTCAATGTCTGCCATGGTCAATCCAAAGCCCTCCAGAGAAGCCGGGTCCTCGGTGCGGTCGGGATTGATCCAGACCAGTTCAGTTTCCTCTCTCAGGTCCTTGACCATGGGAAATTTTCGTTCCAGTTCCATCATGTGGCAGGTCTCCTCTCCTTAAAATCACATTACAAGCTCTTTGCCGCAGTTATGGCAGTGATTCTGCTTCTCCAGGCGGCCCAGATTCTTTCCGCAGTGGGGGCACTTCCAGAACAGGCAGTTCACAATCCCCACCAGGACCACCAGCGTCACCGCAGAATAGACCAGTTCGTATACGTCTAAATACCAGACCAGGACCAACATGACGCAAATCAGGGCAAGCAGCATATAGGTCAGTCTGCGTACCGTAGAGAGTTTCATGGTACTCCCTCCCTGCATGGCTTTTTCTTTATCATAGCATGAAGAAAAACGGCTGTCACGGATTTTCTGCACATACTTTCCCCCTCTCTGCATAGAATAGGCTGTATATCCCTTTGAGAGGAGGCTTCGCCATGGCTGAACCCAACACCCTTCCCCTTCCTCCGGTCCCCATCCCCTTTGAGCCCCAGGACCTGGATGACCTGATCTTCCGCTGGGAAACCGATCGCCCCACCGTCAGCAGCCGCTGAGGGGGAGAATCGTCGGTTTCCCGGCGTTTTTTCCCTTTACAGGAGGGAAAAAATCATATATAATGAATTGGCGAATGCCCTACTATAATATACTATTCAGAATGTGAGTGATCGAAAGATGCTTCAATTTGACGAATATAAGGTCAAACTTAACAACCTTCTCCCCCAGCTGGACGATCTGGAGCAAGCTCTGAACCTGGAAGCTACCGCCCGTGAGGTGGACTTCCTGGAGCACCAGTGCGCTGCCGACGGCTTCTGGGACAACCCCGAGAACTCCCAGAAGGTCCTGCAGAAGTTAAAGCAGCTGAAGACCAAGCTGGAGTCTCAGGAAAAGCGCCGTGCTGCCTGGGATGACATGATGGTCATGTGCGAGATGGGCAACGAGGAAGAGGACGAGTCCTTCCTGCCCGAGCTGGAGGCTGAGTACGCCGCCCTGGTGGAGAACATGGAAGCCGCCAAGCTCCAGACCCTGCTCACCGGCGAGTACGACAACTCCAACGCCATTCTGGCCTTCCACGCAGGCGCAGGCGGCACCGAGGCCCAGGACTGGACCCAGATGCTGTACCGTATGTACACCCACTGGGCAGAGTCTCACGGCTTTACCTACAAGATCATGGATTACCAGGAAGGCGACGAAGCCGGACTGAAGTCTGCCACCATCATGGTGGAGGGTGAGAACGCCTACGGCTACCTCCGTGGTGAGCACGGTGTCCACCGTCTGGTCCGTGTCTCCCCCTTCGATGCCAACGCCCGCCGTCAGACCTCCTTCGCATCCGTGGAAGTCATGCCTGACCTGCCCGATGACGTGGAAGTCGACATCCGTCCCGAGGACATCGAGATGCAGGTCTACCGTGCCAGCGGTGCCGGCGGCCAGCACGTCAACAAGACCTCCTCTGCTGTTCGTCTGATCCACATCCCCACTGGCGTTGTGGTTGCCTGCCAGACCGAGCGAAGCCAGTTCCAGAACAAGGACAACTGTATGAAGATGCTCCGTGCAAAGCTGGTGGAACTGCAGATGCAGGAAAAGGCCGAGAAGATCTCCGACCTGAAGGGCGTTCAGCTGAAGATCGAATGGGGCAGCCAGATCCGCTCCTATGTCTTCATGCCCTACACCCTGGTCAAGGATACCCGTACCGCTTACGAGACCAGCAACGTCAACGCTGTCATGGACGGCGAGATCGACGGCTTCATCAACGCCTACCTGACCGCACAGGCCACCGGCGTTTGGGCCACCAAGTAATTTTACCCTGTATATTTTACCAACCACCCACCGGATTTTCCGGTGGGTGGTTTTTTCTATGGTTGTATTCCCGTTTTCTTCTTGACTTCTTAGCTTTTTGGTGTTAAAGTTAAGAAGCGCTAAAGAATTAAATCAAACAGGAGGTTACCACTATGAAACTCGCGCTTTTGATCGTCTACTTCGCTGTCATGATCGGTATCGGCATCTACTGCCGCAAACAGGCCACCGACGTAAACGGCTTTGTTCTGGGCGGCCGCTCTGTAGGCCCCTGGCTCACCGCCTTCGCCTATGGTACCTCCTATTTCTCCGCTGTGGTGTTCATCGGTTACGCTGGTCAGTTCGGCTGGAAGTATGGCATCGCCGCCACCTGGGCCGGCATTGGCAACGCCCTGATCGGCTCTCTGCTGGCCTGGGTCATCCTGGGCCGCCGGACCCGCATCATGACCCAGCACTTCAACTCCGCCACCATGCCCCAGTTCTTTGAAAAGCGGTTCCAGAGCACCGGTCTGAAGATCGGCTCTTCTATCATCATCTTCATCTTCCTGATCCCCTACACTGCTTCCCTGTTCAACGGTCTGTCCCGCCTCTTCGGCACGGCCTTCAACATGGACTACACGGTCTGCATCATCCTCATGGGTGTGCTGACCGGCATCTACGTCATCGCTGGCGGCTACATGGCCACCGCCATCAACGACTTCATCCAGGGCTGCATCATGCTGGTGGGTATCATCGCCGTCATCGCCGCTGTTCTGAACAGCCAGGGCGGCTTCATGGAAGCTCTCCGGGGTATGGCAGAAGTCTCTGACCCCACCGTTCTCAACGGCGAAGTCCCCGGCGTGTTCGCCTCCTTCTTCGGTCCCGACCCCATCAACCTCCTGGGCGTGGTCATCCTGACCTCTCTGGGCACCTGGGGTCTGCCCCAGATGGTCCAGAAGTTCTATGCCATCAAGTCTGAGGATGCCATCAAGAAGGGCACCATCATCTCCACCCTGTTCGCTATGGTGGTGGCAGGTGGCTGCTACTTCCTGGGCGGTTTCGGTCGACTCTTCTCCGACAAGATCGACATCGCAGCCAACGGCTATGACTCCATCATCCCCACCATGCTCTCCGGTCTGCCTGAGATGCTCATCGCCTTCGTGGTCATCCTGGTCCTGTCCGCCTCCATGTCTACTCTGTCCTCCCTGGTCATCACCTCTTCCTCCACCCTCACCATGGACCTGCTCCGGGAAAAGGTAAAGGGCGTAAAGAAAATGAACGAGTTTGAGCTGGTCTTTGTCATGCGCATCTTCATCGTGGTCTTTGTGGTCATCTCCATGATCCTGGCCATCGTCCAGTACAAGCAGTCCATCAGCTTCATCGCACAGCTCATGGCGGTGTCCTGGGGCGCTCTGGCCGGTGCCTTCCTGGCCCCCTTCCTGTACGGCCTGTACTGGAAGAAGACCACCAAGGCCGCCTGCTGGGTCTCCTTCCTCTTCGGTTCCGGTGTCATGCTGCTGAACATGGTGGCAAAGCCCCTCTTCCCCACTCTGCTCCAGTCCCCCATCAACTGCGGCGCTTTCGTGATGCTGGCCGGTCTGGTCATCGTCCCTCTGGTAAGTCTGTTCACCAAGGCTCCCAATCAGGATATGGTAAACGCAGCCTTCGCCTGCTACGATAAGACCGCTCCCGTCAAGCAGAGAACAGCTCTTCACGACTGATTCCTACACCGTGTGTGTTTTCTTTCTCCTAAGAAAAATCACCGTTCGGAGAGACTTCCGAACGGTGATTTTTCTCATTTCTTTCTTGCGATAACAATGGGCTGATAAAAGCCGGTCTCTTCCGGGAACTTCCACACCACGTCCCTGCACCCGTGGGCACGGAGAAGTTCGGTCAATTCCTCCCGGCGAACGGCTCGCAATGCACATCCGAATTTGCTCACAGACAGAGCCCCCTGGTCGTCAATGATGTATTGGGTCAAGGTATAGATATCCTCCTCCCAGTCCCAGGTCTGGAAGGAAACTCTTTGGCCATTCTCTGTCTTATGGATATAGGGGGGAGAGTAGGTCGGCTTGTCTTCCGGCAGGGCATCGTAATCCCGAATGCTGGCAACAAACAGACCACCCGACTTGACCCGACCGGTGATACTACGAATGGCAGCTTCCATGTCACCTCTGGTAAGCATATGGGCCAGAGGGTTATCCATGGCGATGACAATGTCAAAGGACACAGGAAAGACTTCCTCCAAAGCACAGAAGTCCGCATGTTCAAAGGGAATGTTCACCTGGTTTTCTTCTGCCCGTTTCGTTGCCTCGGTCAGCTCTGCATCGCTGATATCCGAACCAGTCACAGGATAACCAAGGGCAGCAAGACCGATGGATTGGGTGCCAATACCACAGGCACAGTCTAAAATATTTGCGCTGAGATCAAAGCCATTTTCCCGGAAGAGCCAATCTAGAATCACCGCCTGCTCCCGGGTGGTAGCTTGCCAATCCTGAAAGAGTTTGTCGTAGTCGGCAGCCATGTTGTCATAAAAGGTTTGTACGATATTCACGAGGATATCTCCTTTTCCAAGGAAACACCGCAGAGGAGATCCTCTGCGGTGTTTGAGTCTTTTGAATCAGCCCTGCTGGCCCAGAGCGAAAGCAACCTTGTTCAGCTCCAGGACCTTGGCGGGGACGTTGGCCTCCAGGGATGCCTGCCATGCTTCCTGAGGGATATCGGGGAAGTACTTGGACAGACGGCCCATGAGGACCATGTTGACCGCCTTGGTGGAACCGGCCTGCTCAGCCAGAGCCAGGCAGTCCATGGCATCCACCTGGATGCCCTTGGCCTGAATCTTCTCCACCAGGTTCTCAGGGTACTTGGCCAGACCGGCGATGACGGGCATAGGCTCCATCTTCTGGGTGTTGGTGACCACACGGCCGGTGGGCTTTAAGTACTCGATCCAGCGGGCAGCCTCCAGCAGCTCGAAGGAGACGATGTAGTCTGCCTCGCCCTTGTCGATGATGGGAGAGTAGACCTTATCGCCAAAACGGACATAGGTAACCACGCTGCCGCCTCTCTGGCTCATACCGTGGACCTCAGAGACCTTCACGTCGTAGCCCTGTTCCACCAGCAGGTGGCCCAACATCTTGGAGGCCAGCAGGGAACCCTGGCCGCCCACGCCGACGATCATAATATTCACAGTTTCCATGGTTGTTCCTCCTTACACGATGAGAGCGTCACGGTGGCACATCTGCATGCACACCTGGCAGCCCACGCACTGGGTCTTGTCGATCTCCACCTTGCCACCCTTGGGCAGAGACAGGGCAGGGCAACCAATCTTCATGCACAGGCCACAGCCGTTGCACTTGTCCAGGTCCACCTTGAGAGGAGGCAGCTTCTGGACGTCCTTGAGCATGACGCAGGGACGGCGGGTGATGATGATGGAGGGATCCTCCGCGGCCAGCTCCTCCTTCAGGACCTTATCCATCTCCTTGAGCTGGTTGGGGTCCACCACACGGACCCGGTCAAAGCCCACGGCCTTGCACAGGGCTTCCAGGTCAATCTTCCGGGCGGGAGTGCCGCGCAGGGTCTTGCCGGTGGTGGGATTCTGCTGATGACCAGTCATACCGGTGATGGAGTTATCCAGAATGATGACCGTGGAGTTGCTGCCGTTATAGGCAATGTCTGCAATACCGGTGATGCCGGAGTGAGCAAAAGTGGAGTCACCAATGACAGCCACGCTGTGCTTCTCGTGCTCCTCGCCACCGGCGATGTTGAAGCCGTGGAGACCGGAACAGGATGCACCCATGCAGACGTTCAGGTCCAGGGCGTTCAGGGGGGGCATGACACCCAGGGTGTAGCAGCCGATGTCGCCGTAAACCATGCACTTGTTCTTGGACAGGGTGTAGAACACACCTCTGTGGGGACAGCCGGCGCACATAACAGGGGGACGGCCGGGGATCTCATCCTCCAGCTTCACGGTCTCCTTGGGCTGACGGCCCACGAACTGACCGATGCGGCCCTGGGTGAGCTCGTCCACCATGGGGATGATTTCCTTGCCGGTGACTGCCACGCCAATCTGGCGACAGTGGTTTTCAATGATGGGTTCCAGTTCCTCGATGACCAGGACCTTGTCCACCTTGGAGGCAAATTCCTTGATCTTCTCCACAGGCATGGGCCAGGACAAGCCCAGCTTCAGCACGGAAGCCTTCTCGCCAAAGACCTCACGGACGTACTGGTAGCTGGTGGAAGAAGTGATGATACCCAGAGAGGTGTCCTCCCCCATCTCCATCCGGTTCAGGTCAGTGGTCTCCGCAAAGGCGGTCATAGCCTTGGTGCGTTCCTCCACACGATAGTGGGCCTTCATGGAGTTGGTGGTCATCATGACCCGGAGAGGGTCTTTCACATACTGCTTCTGGGGAACTTCCTGGCGCTCGCCGGTGTTGACGATGCTCTGGGAGTGGGCAATACGGGTGCAGGTGCGGACCAGAATGGGGGTATGATATTCCTCAGACAGCTGGAAAGCGATCTTTGCGAACTCCAGGGCTTCCTGGGAGTCCGAGGGCTCCAGCATGGGAATCTTGGCTGCGATGGCGTAGTGGCGGGAATCCTGCTCGTTCTGGGAGGAGTGCATACCGGGGTCATCTGCCACGCAGATAACCAGGCCGGCCTCCACGCCCTGATAAGAAATGGTGAACAGGGGGTCTGCTGCCACGTTCAGACCCACGTGCTTCATGCAGCAGGCAGCACGCTTGCCGCCCACAGCAGCACCGTGCGCCACTTCCAGGGCCACCTTCTCGTTGGGGGACCACTCGCAATAGATCTCGGGGTGCTTGGCAGCTTCTTCGGTGATCTCGGTGCTAGGAGTACCGGGATAGCTGGAGATCACACAGCATCCGGCTTCATATAATCCGCGGGCAATGGCTTTATTGCCCAACATCAGTTCTCTCATTGATATCCTCCGTGGTTATGCTTCTTCCTGGACCGGCTCCCCTTTTTCCTGGGCGACCCGATCCATGATCTCGGACAGCGCACCGGTTCCGTAGTTCAGAACACGGTTTACGCGGCTGACCGTGGCCGAGCTTGCGCCGGTCTCATTGAGGATGGTGGTGTATACCTTGCCGTCATGGAGCATTTTTGCCACATCGAACCGCTGCTCCATGGCGCGAAGTTCCGTGATGGCACAGATATCTTCAAAGAAGCGGATACACTCTTCCACAGACTCGATGCGGGCGATGTGCTCGTACAGGTCGTTGCTTCGTTCCTTTTTGCTGGCTCTGGGCATGATGCTGCTCCTTTCGTTCAGGCGGGTTTTTAACCTCTGTTCTGCTGAGCGACCAGCTGATCGGCGCCGTACCGCTTACGCAGAACGGGCTTTTCGATCTTGCCGGTGGCGTTGCGGGGGATCTCTGCGAAGATAATCTGCTTGGGACGCTTGTAGCGGGGCAGATCCAGGCAGAATTCGTTGATCTCTTCCTCGGTGCAGGTCATGCCGTCCTTGATCTCGATGATGGCACCGCAGATCTCGCCCAGACGACGGTCGGGCAGACCGATGACGGCCACGTCCTTGATCTTGTTGTGGGCACGGAGGAAGTCCTCGATCTGGACGGGATAGATGTTCTCACCGCCGGAGATGACAACGTCCTTCTTACGGTCAACCAGGAAAATGAAGCCGTCCTCATCCTGCATGGCCATGTCGCCGGTGTACAGCCAACCATTCTTCAGGACCTCAGCAGTGGCCTCGGGGTTGTTGTAATAGCAGGTCATGACGCCGGGACCCTTGACGCACAGTTCGCCCACGCCGCCCTGTTCCACGATGTTGTCGTGCTCGTCCACGATCTTGATCTCCCAGCGGTAGCCAGGGATGCCGATGGCACCCACCTTGTGGATGTTGTCCATGCCCAGATGCACGCAGCCAGGGCCGGTGGACTCGGACAGACCGTAGTTGGTGTCGTACTGATGGGTGGGGAAATACTCTCTCCAGCGGCGAATCAGGGAGGGAGGCACGGGCTGGGCGCCGATGTGCATGAGTTTCCACTGGTCCAGGTTGAAGTCAGCCAGCTTCAGGTCGCCGCGATCCAGGCAATCCAGGATCTCCTGGGCCCAAGGCACCAGGAGCCACACCAGGGTGCAGTGCTCATCGGAGATGGCCTTCAGGATGATCTCGGGGGTGGTGCCCTTCAGCAGGACAGCCTTGCTGCCAGCGTAGAGACTGCCCATCCAGTGGAACTTGGCGCCGGTGTGGTACAGGGGCGGGATGCACAGGAAGTTGTCGTCCCGGCCAATGCGATGGTGCTTTGCCTCCATCTCTGCGGCCTGGGTCAGGCTCAGGTGCTTATGTAAGATGGCCTTGGGGAAACCGGTGGTGCCGGAAGAGAAGTAGATAGCGCCGTCGTCGTCGTCGGTGATGAGGACCTGGGGAGGTGCGGAGGAGCAGTCGGCAGACAGCTCACGGTAGCTCTCGGCAAAGGTGGGGCAGTTGTCACCCACATAGATGAGCAGGCGGCCCTTGCTAAGCTTGTGCTCGATGCTCTCGATACGGCCGATGAACTCAGGACCGAAGACCAGCACCTGAACCTCTGCAAGGTCGGCGCAGTACTGGATCTCCTCGGCGGAGTAGCGGAAGTTGAAGGGCACGGCGATGGCGCCGGTCTTCAGGATGCCGAAGTAAATGGGGAGCCACTCCAGGCAGTTGTACATGAGGATGGCAACCTTATCGCCCTTCTTCACGCCGCGGGAGATGAGCATGTTTGCAAAGCGGTTGGCCTTCTCGTTAAACACGTTCCAGGTGATCTCACGGCGGTAGGGCTGGTTCATGGTGGGCTGGATCAGGTCATATTCCTTCCAGGTCATCCGGCGGTTCTCGGGGACCTCAGGGTTGAGCTCCACCAGGGCAACATCGTTGCCGTAGAGCTTTACGTTACGTTCCAGAAAATCAATGACAGGCATAAAGGACAATCCTTTCTTCCAAGGCGAACTTGGGTGTTCTATTACAAAGCCGAGCTTCACAGCTTTAAATATTCAGCACAACGAATATACTTTAACACAGCAAACTTTCAAAGTCAAGTGAAAATAGGCTTTTCGACAAAATCCTGCCCTGCGAACTTCGCAGGGCAGGAATGAACTCACAGAGATGCTTTCAGGTCAGTCAGAAGGGCTTCACTTTCCTGGGCCACTTCCTGTAGAGCCCCCTCCTCAAAGGGAGACTTGAGGCCTGCTTCCACCAGCAGGTCGGTGAAGACCTGCTCGCCGCCCTGGCTCAGCAGACGGACATATCGCTGGAAGGCGTCGCTGTAATCCTTCCGGGAGGCCAGCAGGAACTGCAGGGCTGCGGTCTGGGCCAGGCAATAATCAATATAATAGAAGGGGGATTCGTAGATGTGCATCTGGTACTGCCAGCGGGTGCCCTCTTCCAGATAGGGGACTCCGTCAAAGCTGATATGGGGACGGAATTCCGCCTCCAGCTTTCGCCAGGCGGCCTTGCGCTCCTCGGGAGTCCAATCGGGATTCTCATAGACCTGACGCTGGAAGTCGTCCACGATGGTGCCGTAAGGGATGAAGGACAGGGCATCCAGCAGATGCATGAACTTGTACCGCTCGGCATCCTCCCCGAAGAAATGTTCCATATAGGGCCAGGCGAAGAATTCCATGCTCATGGAGTGGGTCTCGGCAGTCTCCATGCCGCCCATGTTCAGCTCCACCACATACTTGTTGTCGGCAATGGAGTAGTCGGCAAAGGCATGGCCGGCCTCATGGGTGACCACATCCACGTCTCCGGCGGTGCCGTTGAAGTTGGCCAGGATGAAGGGCTGCTTGTAGGCCATAAAGCTGGTGCAGTAGCCGCCGCCCCACTTGTTCTTCCGGGACTCCACGTCGAAGGCCTCGGTCTCCAGCATGAAGTCGATGAATTCGCCGGTCTCCTTGCTCATGTCGTGGTACATGGCCTTGGCCGCAGCGAAGATCTCCTCCTTGCCGCCCTTGGGGGCAGGGTCACCCTGGGGGAAAATCAGATCATAGTCGTAGACCATCAGGTTGTCCACCCCCAGGTCCTTGGCCACCTGGGTACGGAGGCGAGCCACCAGGGGGACGATGTCCCGGCGGACGTTGTCCCGGAACTTCTTCACCTCTTCGGGGCCATAGCACAGGCGGCCCATGCGGTAGTAACCCAGCTCCACAAAGTTCTGGTAACCCATCTTCTTTGCCATCCGGTCACGGATATGGACCAGCTGGTCAAAGATGGTGTCCAGTTCCTCGGCGTGGGCCTGGAGGGTCTTGCCCAGGACCTCATAGGCCTCCTTACGGGTGGCCCGGTCGGGAGACTTGGCATACTTCATGAGCATGGGCCGGGGGAGCTTTTCCCCACGGAACTCAAACTCCATGGCGGCCATCATCTGGGAGTACTGGCTGACCACCTTATTCTCCTCGATCATGTCCTCGATGATCTCAGGGGACATGGCCTTCAGCTCCACTTCATAGGACCGGAAAACCAGAGGGATAATCTGGCCGCTCTCCTCCAGTTCCTTTCGGAAGGGCGTGGCCAGCATGGCCTTGGTGTACTCCAGCAGGTAGTTCTGGGCCTGGGGTCCCATCTCGTCGTAGTAATCCTTCTCCGCCAGGTAGAATTCGTCGGCGGTGTTGATGCTGTAGCGCATATAGGACAGGGCCTGGGCGGTCTCCAGGCGGATATACAGGTCGTTGCAGCGGTTGCGGGCGGCCATCACCTCATCGGCAGAGGCGGCGTTCTTCACCTGGGCGATGATGGCCTGGATCTCTTCGGCGAAGGTCTCCAGGGTGAGGCGCTCGTAGTTCAGTTCAGATACTTTCATAGTCAATTCCTTTCTCAAAAGGGCAGGTCCCGGAGGGCGACGCGGTCATGGAGGGTCTCGGCCATCTGCACGGACCGGATAATGGCCTCCTCCACAGCCCGGGCGGCCATGCTGCCCACGGCATCGGGATCTGCCGGGACCGTACCCCGGCACATGGCAAAGACGGCGTCCCCGTCAAAGGTGGCGTTGGCAGGGCGAACCGCCCGGGCGATGCCGTTCTGGGCCACTGCCGCCAATTTGTTGGCCTGACTCTTGTTCAGGGCGGCGTTGGTGATCACACAGCCGATGACGGTGTTCTCTCCCACAAACTTACCGCTGAAGATGTCCTTCTGGCGACGTCCATTGGCGATGAGCCATGCCTCGCTGTCGGCAAAGCCGGTGTCGTCGTCGTTCCGGGAACCGGCGATGATGGTCCCCTTCTCCAGCACATCTCCCATGGCGTTGCAGGCCACAATGGCCCCCACCATCAGGTCTCCCTGACGGTAGGCACAAGCTCCTATGCCGCCTTTCATGGCAAACTGAGGACCCCGGATCTTTCCCACGGTACAACCGGTTCCAGCGCCGTGGTTGCCCTCCAGGAAGGGACCACTCTCCAGAGCTTTCTCACAGGCGGCATAGCCCATGGCCTGGTCGGGGCGGACATCCATCCGGCCAAACTTCAAGTCAAAGAGGACGGCGGCGCAGACGTTGGGCACCACCGTGACCATCACATCCCGTCCAATGCCCTCCTCTTCCAGTTTCTTGGCCACACCACCGGCAGCATCCAGACCGAAGGCAGAACCGCCGGTGAGGACCACACTGTGGACATGCTCCCGGTTGCAGGTGGGGTCCAAGGCATCGGTGTCCCTGGTACCGGGGGAACCGCCTCGTACATCCACGCCAGTGACAGCCCCCTCGGGGCAAAGAATGACCGTGCAGCCGGTCCCTGCCTCCCGATCTTCCACCTGACCAATGGAAAAGCCAGGAATCTCATGTATCGCTATCTTTTCCATAAACATGCTCCTCCACTCCCGATTCCGGGTCCTTTTTGCAAGTCCGCGGACAGGACCTAAGTCCCGCCCGCGGTCAATTCATCTTGATTTATTCGGCTGCGCCATCCCGGCGGACCAGTTCCTCGGCCACGGTATACAGAACACCTGCACCCACAGTGAGGATGAGATCACCGGGGCTGGCCAGGTTGTACAGCCAGTCGGTGAGGACTTCCAGGGAGGGGGCTGCCTTGGCTCCGGGGACCACCTTGGCCAGATCCTCGGAGGAGATGCCCACCTCGTTCTTCTCTCTGGCAGCGAAGATCTCCGCCAGGAAGACCTTGTCGGCCCCCTGAAGGACCTGAGCGAACTCGTCAAAGAGGGCGTGGGTCCGGGTGTAAGTATGGGGCTGGAAGGCGCAGATCACCCTCTTGTAGCCCAGGCTGGAGGCCATGTTCAGAAGAGCCTTCAGCTCGCTGGGGTGGTGGGCGTAGTCGTCGTAGACCTTAGCCCCCTTCACGGTACCCTTGTACTCAAAGCGCCGACCGGCCCCGTGGTAGCTGTACAGACCACGGGCGATGGCCTCGCCGGAGACACCTAGGACCAGGGCAGAAGCCGCAGCGGCAATGGCGTTCTGGACGTTGTGCATGCCGGGGACCTGGAGAGTGATATGGGCAGAGGGCCTACCGTTCCACAGGACATCAAAGGTGGGGAAGCCGTGGTCCCAGGTGAGATTGGCGGCATGGAAGTCGCCCTTCTCCACGCCGAAGGTCAGGACGTTGTCCTTGCCTTCCAGGGCCTTCATGGTGTTCTCATCCTCGCAGTTGGCCAGGACGGCGCCGGTGGGAGGTACCAGGTCGGCGAACTTGCGGAAGGATTTCTCCACGTCCTGGAGGTCTTCAAAAAAGTCCAGGTGGTCGGCCTCGATGTTCAGGATAACTGCCACGGTGGGATAGAAGGACAGGAAGGAGTTGCAGTATTCGCAGGACTCCAGGATGATGGTGTCGCCCTTACCCACACGATGGCCGGTACCCAGGAGAGGCAGGGTGCCGCCAATCATGACGGTGGGGTCAATGCTGGCCGCCATGGCGATGTGGGTGCACATAGAGGTGGTGGAGGTCTTGCCGTGGGTGCCGGAGATGCAGACGGCATTCTCATACCGGCGCATGATGGAGCCCCAGGCCTCGGCCCGCTCGAAGACGGGGATTCCCTGG
>JAFYPT010000168.1 GCA_017547425.1 Ruminiclostridium sp. | reverse complement strand
TCTGCTGCTGCGTTGGGTATGGATGCCGTCCTCCTGAGCCCTACCTGTTGCGATCCTCTGAACCGCCGGGCGGTCCGGGTGAGCATGGGTACGGTCTTCCAAATTCCCTGGGCACGCCTGGGGGAGGAAGCCAGCCAGTGGCCCGGAGAGGGCATGGCCCGCCTTCGCAGTCTGGGCTTCAAAACGGCAGCTATGGCCCTGAAGGAGGATTCGGTTTCCGTGGAAGATCCCAAGCTTATGGCAGAGGACAAGCTGGCCATCATCCTGGGCACCGAAGGGGATGGTCTGGGAGCTGAGACCATTGAGAACTGTGACTACACCGTCCTCATTCCCATGGAGCATGGGGTGGACTCTCTGAACGTAGCCGCCGCTAGCGCTGTAGCTTTTTGGCAGCTCCGGGCAAGATAAAATAGGAAGACCTGAGAGGAATTTCGCTTCCTCTCAGGTCTTTTTGCTTATAGGTAAAGTTTGTTGGGTTTACGCCCTTTGCAGGACTTTCGTAGGGCCAGGGCGGCGGGGAAGAGGACCAGGGGGCTGATCTTCCGGGCCCTCTGGGGGCAGAAAGCTGTGCAGGCCATGCAGGTGATGCAGACCTGGGTATTGGTCTGGTTGGGGGACTCCAGGGGGATGGCCCCTACGGGGCAGTGCCGGGCGCAGTGGCCGCAGCGGACACAGCCGTGGTCTGCCTTGGGTTTTAGGGGGATGGAGGTGTACTCCTGATAGGGGAAGCTGCCGGGGACGGTCAGCTCCTCGGAACTCTCTGCAGCCAGCTTTTCCTTGATCTGGCTGGCGAAGGACACCAGCTCCCGGTGATCCTTGCTGTCGGGACGGCCTGCAGCGAACTGGGGGAAGAGGGAGTGTCGGGCCACAGCCTCCAGAGCGGCCACGGGGCGGAACCCGGCCTTGGTGAGGATGTCTTTCAGCTCCAGCAGCATGTCGCCGGTGGTCCGGTTGCCGTAAACGGCCATAAGGATGGCCTTTGCGCCGTTGCCCTGCATCTGGGCCATTCGGACGGCAGCCGGAGCGGGGATCCGCCCGCCGAAGGAGGGAACGGCCACGACGCACAGATCCTCAGGGGTGAAGGGGATGCTGGAAAAATCGGCCTTCCGATCCATCAGGTCCACCACCCGGACCTCGGAGGAGAATTCCTTGGTGAGGAGGTTTGCAGTTTTCATGGTGCCGCCGGTGGGGCTGAAGAGGATCTCGTAGGTCATGCAGGTCGCGTCCTTCCGTAGGGTATAGTTCCATTATACAGGAAGATGGGGCGAGAAGCAACGGCTGCTGGAAGATTCAGGCAGGTTCCGGGGCTTGAAATTCTGTTAGGTCCGACCAGAATCTCTTGGGCATGTGGGTCTGGCGGCACTTGGGGTTGTGCCGGGACTCGATGGCGATGGTGTTATAAAATTTTTGCCATAATGCTTGGCATTCCAACTCTGCCTGGTCGGGCTTGTCCAGGTCCAGACGGTCCACCGGGCGGATTTTCCACTTGCCCCCGGCGTAGAAGAGGGCCTCCTTGTGGGTCTTGTCGTGAAGGAGGAAGGCCTCGCTGGGGAGTCGCTGGCAGAAGTGGGGCCGCAGAAGGGGTAGGACCCGGTTCTTGGGGGTGATCTGGCCCACTAGGACCCCGTGGTAGTCGGCGAACCGGACGAAGCCCTTGTACTGGTGGGCCTCGTGGGTCAGGTGGTGGATGGCCCGGTCCAGGATGAGGATCCGCTGGTCGGTGACGTCCTGAGGGAGGGCGTGGGAGAAGGCCAGGTAGATCAGGTCGAACATATGCCGTTCCTTCTGGGGCAGGTCGGTGAGGAAGGCGTAGGTCATCATTCGACGGAAAGTCTCGGAGACCTCTTTGGCCAGATCCTGGTAGACCTGGCGGGCCAGGTGGGGGTCGGTGACGATCTCCCGCAAGGGGTACAGGGAGAATTGCCGATTGCCGGGGGTCAGGAAGTAGAAGGGGTATTCCTTCCGGCGGAAGCTGTCCCCTACGCAGGTGAGGAAGCCGGTGAAGGTGCCGTCGTAGGCCAGGGTGCACTGGGGCCAGGTGGACATAAAGAGGACTCCTTTCCTTAGAAAATCATCAAGAAAAACAAAACATCAGGCGAAGAGGGAGAGTTGCTCATACTGGGGCTGGATGGCAGGGGCCTCCAGGGCGGTGAGGACACGCAGGACGTTCTCGGGCCGGGAACGCAGGGCGGGGGTCATCCGTCCGGAACAGGTAAGGAAGTATTGGGCCCGCTTCATGACGATGCCCAGCTTTTTTAAGGCATCCTCATCCAGGGACCGCCACCGGCGGGCGGAGAGGATCTTCCGTGCCCCGATGACTCCTATGCCCGGGACTCGCAGAAGGGTCCGGTAGTCGGCGGTGTTCACCTCCACGGGAAATTGCTCCAGGTGGTTCATGGCCCAGCTGCACTTGGGGTCCAGAAGGGGGTTCAGGTCCGGCTGGTCCGGGGACAGGATCTCGTCCGCCGTGAAGTGGTAGAACCGCAGGAGCCAGTCGGACTGATACAGCCGGTGCTCCCGGAGAAGGGGCGGTTTAAAGTCCACCGGAGAGGGAAGAAGGGGGCTGTCTGCCACAGGGATATAGGCCGAGAAGAAGACACGCTTCAGAGCATATTTCCGGTACATTCCCTCGGAGAGTTTCAGGATGTGGTAGTCGGTCTCATCGGAGGCCCCTACGATCATTTGGGTGGACTGGCCCGCCGGGGCGAAGTCCGGGGTGTGGCGGAACTTGAGCTTATCCGCCTTGGTTTGGAGGATCCCCTCCCGGATCTGGGCCATGGGCTGAAAGATGGACTCCTTTTTCTTGTCCGGGGCCAGAAGGGCCAGACTGCGGGAGGAGGGCAGTTCGATGTTCACCGACAGACGGTCGGCCAGGAGGCCAAGCCGATGGGTGAGGAGGGGGTCTGCCCCGGGGATGGCCTTGGCGTGGATGTACCCGGAAAAGCCGTACTCCTCCCGGAGGATGGTGAGGGCTTTGATCATCAGTTCCGTGGTGTAGTCGGGATTCCGTACCACGGCCGAACTGAGAAAAAGCCCTTCGATGTAGTTCCGCCGGTAGAAGTCGATGGTCAGGTCGGCTAGTTCTCTTGGGGTGAACATGGCCCGGGGCAGGTCG
>JAFYPT010000167.1 GCA_017547425.1 Ruminiclostridium sp. | reverse complement strand
TGATGACCGAGCTGTCCATCGTGGGCGGTTTCCTCATCGCTTGCTCTGGCCTGTCCATTCTGAATATCAAGGACTGCAAGACCATGAACATGCTGCCGGCGTTGGCTATCCCTCTCATCTTCTGCGGCATCCTTTCCCTGTTCTAACAAAAACCGCCTTCCGAATACGGAAGGTGGTTTTTGTTGTTTTAATTTTTTTGTAAAATTCTACGGTAATTTTCTTGATCTGTGTCCCCTTCGGTGGAGATGAGCAGGACCCGGGAAGTCTCGTCCAGACCCAGGCGGTCTCGCAGGTCGGCCAGGCGGTCCTCGGTCATGAGCCCCTCCAGCACACCGGCGGTGACGGCGCCGGACTCGCCGGAGATCACCTTGGCGTCATCCCCCAGAGGCTTCCCCAGCAGGATCATGCCCCGGGCGGCGTAGTAGTCCGAGCAGGAGACGAAGCAGTCGGCGGCTCCCTTTAAGATGTCCCAGCTGATGGTGCAGGGCTCGCCGCAGCAGAGACCGGCCATCATGGAGTTCATGTCCCCGGTGACGAAGTGAAGCTGACCGTCATCGGCCTTGGCGGTACGGTAGAGGCAGTCGGCCTGGTCGGGCTCACAGATGACGGTGACAGGGTGGTTCTCTCCATAGAGGGCGGCAAAGTAGCCTGCCACGGCGCCGGCCACACTGCCCACACCGGCCTGAAGGAAGAGGTGGGTGGGGGGCTGGTCCAGTTCCTGGGCAATCTCATGGGCCAGGGTGGTGTAGCCCTGCATGATGTGGGTGGGGGCGTCCTCGTAGCCCTCCCAGGCGGTGTCCTGGATGAGGACCCAACCCTGCTCCTCGGCCATCTTGCTGGCCAGACGGACGGCGTCGTCGTAGTTCAGGTCGGTGATCTCGGCCTCGGCGCCCTGGGCCCGGATGTTTTCCAGCCGTTCCAGAGCGCTGCCCTTGGGCATATATACCACGGAGCGATGGCCGAAGATTCGGGCCGCCCAGGCCACACCCCGGCCGTGGTTGCCGTCGGTGGCGGTGACGAAGGTGAGGGTGCCCAGCTTCTCCCGGGCCTCGGGGGAGGTGAGGAGGGCGAAGGCCTTTTCGTCCACCGGGATCCCCAGCCGGGCGCAGAGGTGCTCGGCGATGGCGTAGCTGCCACCCAGGCCCTTGAAGGCGTTCAGGCCGAACCGGTGGGACTCGTCCTTCACCCACAGCTTGCCGATGCCCAGGTGCTTGGCCTGGGCATCCAG
This sequence comes from Ruminiclostridium sp., assembly GCA_017547425.1. Classification (GTDB taxonomy): domain Bacteria; phylum Bacillota; class Clostridia; order Oscillospirales; family Oscillospiraceae; genus Evtepia. The sequence continues at coordinate 8,024 of JAFYPT010000167.1, read as the reverse complement.
GGAAACCAGAGGGGTGGGGGCGTAACCGGGGAGGCTCCGGTGGAAGGTGTGGGCTGCTCCGGTGGCCTGCTCCGAGGTAAGGGCCAGGGCGGTTTCGTCGGGCTGGTGGTGGAAGTTCAGGTGGTACTGGAAGGAGGCCGTAGGGCAGACCAGGCAGTAGTACTGGTTGTTGTTGAAGGGGAAGGTCCCGGCGGTGGTCATGCCCACTTTGCGGGTGTGGGCGGCGTAGGACCGGGGGTTCACCTGGTTGACAAAGGTGGCCATGATGGGGTAGCGGTGGGCCATGGAATCCAGGGAGGCCCGGAAGACCTGAGCGAAGAGGCCGGTTCCCCGGTAGTCCTTGTGGACGCAGGCGGGGCCATACTGGTAGGAGTTTTCCTTGGTGAGGGTGACCCCGTCCAGCTGGTACTCGTGGAGGTGGTCGATCATGTACACGAAGAGGGGCCACTGGGACCAGTATTCCCAGGAAGCCGCCGTGGCGTAGGCGACGATTCGCCCCTCCTCGTCCTTGGCCACGGTGACGCCCCGTTCCTTCACGATGAGGTCCTCCAGCTGCTGGGGGGTGAAGTTGGTGGTGACGAAGCCGTCGGGCCGGTCCTCCGGGGAGATGGAGTCGGTGTGGTAGGTCTGGTGCAGGGCCAGGATGCCCTGGTAATCGGCCATGGTGGCCAGGGTGATGGTCATGGGGAGCCCTCCTTGTTTCAAGGGATTTTTTCCATTATACCATGACCGGAGTATTCTCACAACATCCCCCAGGCACAGAGGACGAGAATGGCTGCCATCAGGTAGTTGAAGGGCTTGTAGTGTTTGGCCAGGAAGGACTGGAGCAGACCGCCTACGGCTCCCCAGGTGGTGATGCCCGTGGCCCCGATGCAGGTCAGGACCAGGGCCTGGGCCATCAGGTCGGGCCAGGCCGCTCCGGCGGGGAGCACGTACCCCGTGTAGATGGTGATGGCGTAGAGGATGATCTTCACGTTGACGAATTGCAGGAAAAACCCCTTCCAGAAGGATGCCTGCTGTCCGCCCTCTTCGGTGGGGTTGCTTCTTGCCACGTGGAAGGCAAGCCAGAGGATGTACAGGATGCCTGCGTATTTCAGCAGGTTGGTGATGGAGGGGAGATGTTGGTCCAGTTCGTAGCAGAAGAGGGCGCAGAGGGCCATCACGCAGAAGAAACCGGCCACGATGCCCACCACGATGGGCCATCCTCTCCGCCAGCCCTTTTGGCTGATGGAATAAAAGGACAGGATGTTGTTGGGCCCCGGGGTGAAGGTGGTCACCAGGGAGTAGGGAAGATAGGATAGGATCACAGAAAACACTTGTGGTTCACCTCCTGTTTGTGCTATCATATAGCCAAAAGAAAGTAAAATCAAATTGAAAGAATTGTGAGGCACATTCAATGAATTTGAAGTATTTGAAGACCTTTCGTGTGATCGTGGAGGAGGGAAGCTTCTCCAAGGCGGCGGAACGGCTGAACTATACCCAGTCCACCATCACCTTTCAGATGGGCCAGCTGGAGGAGGAACTGTCTGCCAAACTCTTTGAGAAGGTGGGGCGGCGGATGGTCCTGACCAAGGCGGGAGAGGGACTGATCCCCTATGTGGAGGAGGTTCTGTCCTCGGTGGACAAGCTCCGCTGCTTTCAGGACGACCTGGACCAGTGCCGGGGAGATCTGCGGATCGGGGTGGCCGAGACCCAGCTGTGCTATCGGATGCCCCCTGTCCTGAAGGAGTTCTGCCGACGGGCCCCCAAGGCCCGTCTCTTCATCCGGTCCATGAACTGCTATGACATCCGGGACGAACTGCTGGAGGGCAAGCTGGATGTGGGGGTCTTTTACGCCGACGTGGGGGGATTTGGAGACAGCATCACCACCTATCCCATGGGAGAGTGGCCGGTGGTGGCGGCGGCCTCCCCTGGGATGAAGGAGGTCGGACTGGATTTCAAGACCCCGAACCGGGAGATCACCGTCCCCCTTGTGATCAATGAGCCCAACAGCATTTTCTGCCAGTCCCTGGAGGAGTCTCTGCGGGAACGGGCCATCCGCCTGGACCGGACCATTGAGCTGGAGAGCATCCACACCATCAAGCGCATGGTGGAGAGCGATGTGGGCTTTACCGTCCTGCCCCGGTTCACCATGGAGGAAGAGCTGGCTGGTCAGACCCTGGTGGAGGTGGAGATGCCGGGTGAGCCGGTGGTCCTCCATGCGGTCTGCGGCCATCATAAGAACAAATGGCTCAGCCCTCTGATTCGGCTCTTTCTGGAGCTGGCAAAGGAAAGTCTTTCCTGAGGAAAACGCCCCAGGGTGTCCTTGACAGACACTCTGGGGCGTTGTATACTGTAAGCAGAAAGGGAAGCTGGCCGACGGTTAGCCCCCTTGAATCGGTTGTTTTATGAAATGAACCGCTCGGTGGCCGCCGGGCGGTTTACTTTTTTGCAGGAGCAAAAAGAACGAAGCAGACCGGCGAAAGGCTCCCTCTAAGAGGGAGGCTGGAGAAATGAAGAAAAGGGCGAGGTGCTGGACACCTCGCCCTTTCTGCTTATAAATCTTCCACGGTGATGACTTCCTTGATGCCGGCGTTCTTGATGAGCTTGGCGCAGATGGCGCAGGGCTCGGCCTTGATGGGGTTCTCCCCGTCAAAGCCCACCAGGTAAAGGGTGCTGCCGATCATGTCCCGGCGGGCAGCGCTGATGATGGCGTTCATCTCGGCGTGGACGGCCACGCACATCTCATACCGCTCTCCGTGGGGGATGTTGTTCTGGATGCGCCAGCAGGTGCCCACGTCGCAGCAGTTGGCGTCACCCCGGGGGGCGCCGTTGTAGCCGGTGGCGATGATCTCATCCTCCCGGACGATGATGGCCCCGTACTGGCGGCGGAGGCAGGTGGAGCCCCGGGCCACTTCGGCGGCGATGCGGAGGTAACGGGCTTTCTTGCTTTCTCTGGTTCTCATGGTGGGATACACCTCTATCTTTCTAAGCCAATGGGCGAAAATTTGAGTTCATATTATTTTACCATGAGAGCGGGATTCAGGCAAGGGGCCTCGCAGAGTTTCGCCGTTTTCGGCGAAATCAAATGAAATCTGTTTTTGCCGGCAGCATGTATGTCGGCAAAAACTCTTCTCAGGCCGCAAACGTGCGCGCTGGCTGCCCAAAGCAGACGGCACGTGCGCTGCAGCGGACTGCAAAAAAGCACTTTGAATAAGACGGGGGAGGCGAAAGCCTCCCCCTGTCTTATTCAAAGTCTAACTCTAGGTGTGCATCCAGGACGTCATCCTCCGGGACGTACTTGCCGGTCTTCTTCCTCTGGCGGACACACTCGGTGAGGAGATACTCGATCTGGCCGTTCACCGAGCGGAAGTCATCCTCCGCCCAGGCCGCAATGGCGGCGTAGAGCTTGGGAGACAGCCGGAGAGGGACCTGCTTCTTGGTGTCTTTCTTCTCTGCCATGGCACCTTATTAGTACAAGGTGCCGGTGTTCACGATGGGCTGGGCATCGTGGGTGCCGCAGAGGACCACCAGCAGGTTGGAGACCATGGCGGCCTTGCGCTCCTCGTCCAGTTCCACCATACCGCCTTCGCTCAGACGGGCCAGGGCCATCTCCACGGTGCCCACGGCCCCTTCCACGATCATCTTCCGGGCGTCGATGATGGCGGAGGCCTGCTGACGCTGGAGCATAACGGCGGCGATCTCCGAGGCGTAGGCCAGGTGGGTGATCCGGGCTTCCAGGATCTCCAGGCCGGCCTCGCCCACCTTGGACTGGATCTCATTCCGGATCCGGGCGGCCACCACTTCGCTGGAGCCCCGGAGGCTGCCCTCGTCGGCCAGACCGTCGCCGGTGGTGTCGATGCCGGGGGTCACGTCATAGGGGTACAGGCGGACGATGTTCCGCAGGGCACTGTCGCACTGGAGGGAGAGGAACTCCTTGTAGTTGTCCACTTCAAAGACCGCCTTGGCAGTGTCGATGACCCGCCAGGTGACGGCGATGCCGATCTCCACGGGGTTGCCCAGGCAGTCGTTGATCTTCTGGCGGGCGTTGTTCAGGGTCATGATCTTCAGGGAGACCCGCTTGCCGGAGGTGTCAGCGGAGGCTGCGGCAGCGGCGGCATTGCCCCCCAGCAGGGCATTCAGGCCCTTATTGCTGCCGGTGTCCACGTCGCTGCTCTGGTTCAGCTTGGTCTTGGCGGCGGGGTTCACGGCGGTGCAGAAGGGATTCACCCAGTAGAAGCCTTCGCCGCGGATGGTGCCCACGTATTTGCCAAACAGGGTCAGGACCAGGGCTTCCTGGGGCCGCAGGACCTTCAGGCCGGGCAGGAGGATCCAGGCCAGAGCCAGGATCACGACCATGGGGATGGTGACGGCCAGCAGGCCCATTTCCAGGGAGAAGATGAGGCCCACCACAGCAGCCACATACAGCAGGATGACGCCAATGAGGACGGCCATGCCGTTCTTTTTGGTGGTCAGGATCTTTTCTGTCATAGAAATCACTCCTTGGTTCTTTGTGATATCAAAATCATATCATAGCAATTTCTTTCTGTCAATATATTTCTGAAAAATCGGATTGGACAGGGGTGGATATGTGTAAACTTGCAAAGGGGGATAGGATGTGCTATATTTATTGGTTGAAGAGTACTTTTTAAGGGATCCGATCATCGGGGAAAGGGCGCTTGATTATGAGAACAGCCATTGTTACGGACACAAACTGCGGTCTGACCGCAGCGCAGGCAGAGGAACTGGGTGTCCATCTGATCCCCATGCCTTTCTTCATCGGCGGCGAGACCTATTACGAGGGGAAGGATATCACCTTCGACCTCTTCTTTGAAAAGATGCGGGCCGGTGTGGAGGTCTCCACCTCCCAGCCCTCTCCCCAGGAAGTCACCAGCCTGTGGGAGAAACTCCTGGAGGACCATGATGCCATCCTCCACTTCGCTATGAGCTCCGGTCTCAGCGGCACCTGCCAGACGGCCACGGCCCTGGCCCAGGAGTACGACGGCCGGGTCCAGGTGGTGGACGACCACCGGATCTCCGTCACCCTCATGCAGTCCATCCGCAACGCCCGGACCCTGCTGGACAAGGGCAAGAAGGCGGAGGAGGTCAAGGCCATCCTGGAGCAGGAGCGGTACGAGGCCAGCATCTACATTGCCCTGAGCACCCTGGACAACCTGAAAAAGAGTGGCCGCATCACGGCTGCCGGCGCGGCCATGGCGGCTGTCCTGAGCATCAAGCCGGTCCTCCAGATCCAGGGTGGCAAGCTGGATGCCTACAAGAAGGTTCGTGGCTTCAACCAGGCCAAGAAGGTCATGACCGAGGCTCTGTCCAAGGACCTGGACAGCCGGTTCAAGGAGACCGACGTTCAACTCTTCGTGGCCTACTCCGGGGCTGACCCGGCGGTGGGTGAGAAGTGGAAGGCCGAGGTGGAACAGGCCTTCCCCGGCCGCACTGTGGAGTGCTATCCCCTGCCCATGAGCATCTGCTGCCACACCGGCGAGGGCGGCGTGGGCATCGGCTGCGCAAAGAAATACTGAGACGTAAAAATCCCCAGATGCCTGTGTGATTTGCCCCGGATTGTGCGAACAGCACGAAAAAGACCCCTGGTAGGGAAATATTAAGTTTTATGTGGAGTGGCGCAGCGAAAGCAGCGCCACTCCTTGTCTTACCCCCTGATGTAGTCACGTTTAGTTTTCTGCATCAGGGGGTGTTTTGCCATACCAGGGTTCGTTTCTGTGCCATATATCATTACATAAAAATCTGCAATTTGAACAAAATTTAATGAAATGTAATTTTGCTATTGCTTTGCGTCCGGTACGGAGCTATAATCTGGAACGAATAAAAGAGGGCTCTGTCCCCAGGGCCTCTCAATAAAAAAGCAAAGGAGAATACCCATGAAAAAGAGAGTTCTTTCCATGGCGATGGCTCTGGTTATGATGATTTCCCTCTTTCCGACCACAACCTTCGCTGCCTCCATGAATCCCTTTTCCGATGTGAATTCCAAGGACTGGTTCTATAACGAGGTCCTCTATGTCAAGGACAAAGGGCTCATGAACGGAACCTCCGACTCTGCCTTCAACCCCACCGGAACCACCACCCGCGGCATGATCGTCACCATCCTCCACCGGCTGACCGGTGAGCCTGCCGCCCCGGCCAGCACCTTCCAGGATGTGGACGACAGCCAGTACTACGCCGATGCTGTAGACTGGGCCGCCGCCAACGGCGTGGTCACCGGCTACAGCACCACCGCCTTTGGCCCCAACGACTTCATCACCCGGGAACAGCTGGCCACCATCTTCTATCGCTATGCTTCCCTTATGGGCTATGATGTCTCCGTGGGCGAGGATACCAACATCCTGAGCTATTCCGACGCTCTGTCCGTCAGCCCCTACGCTGTGTCCGCCATGCAGTGGGCTGTGGGTGCAGATCTGGTAAACGGCAGCGATGGCAAGCTGTCCCCCCAGGGTCTGGCCACCCGTGCTCAGGTGGCTGCCATTCTGTACCGCTTCTGCACCCAGGTGGTGGAGGATGTGACCCCCGTCGCCTTCACCGTTACCCTGGTCCTGAACGACGGCACCAATGCGGTCTACAAGACCATCACCGTGGAGGAGGGCAAGACCATCACCGCCCCCCAGGCTCCCTCCCGCTCCGGCTACACCTTCGCCGGCTGGTCTGCCTCCGCTGCCAACGGCAAGCTGTTTGACTTCTCCCAGCCCATCACCGGCAACCTGATCCTGTTCGCCCAGTGGAGCGAGGCGGCCACACACAGCCACAGCTACACCGTGGTGAACAACGAAAACGGTACCCACTCCAAGATTTGCCGCTGCGACCGCGTTATCACCGAAGCCTGCAACGACAGGGGCGAAAACGGCGCCTGCTCCGTCTGCGGTAATACCGATGAATACGCAGCCACCGCAGACCAGCTGGCTGAAGCCATCGCAGAAGGCGGCACCGTCAAGCTGACCGAAGACATCACTCTGCCCGAGTCTCTCACCGTCTCCCAGGACACCACCCTGGACCTGAACGGCCAGACCCTCACCGGTGAAGATGGCGTTTACCCCGTGGTTCGAGTGCAGGACGGCGCCAATGTCACCGTGAAGGACAGCTCCGGCTCCACTGCGAGAAGCCTGGCCAGAGCGGCCGCCCAGAACGGCACCATCACCCACAACGACTACCTCTTTGTCCTGGGTTCCTCTGACGGCACCTCCAGCGGTAACCTGACCATCGAGAGCGGTTCCTATCATGGTGCCACCTCCGTGGCCTCCGTCACCAAGGGCACCCTGACCATCACCGGCGGTTCCTTCTCCGCGGATCCCTACAACGGCAGCTATGCCTACCTGCTCAACTGCATCGACGCCAACTACAAGAACGGCACCGCAAATATCGTGGTCAAGGGCGGCTCCTTCCAGAACTTTGACCCTGCCAACAATGCTTCTGAAGGTCCCGGCACCAATCTGGTGGTCCCCGGCTACATCTCCGAAGAATCCAGCGGCACCTGGACCGTCCGCGCCGTGGACAAGAACAACATCACCTCCGCCGCTGAGCTGGCGGCAGCCATCGCAGCAGGCGGTTCCATCAAGCTGGCCGAGGATATCTCCCTGACCCAGCCCCTCACCGTCTCCCAGGACACCACCCTGGACCTGAACGGCAAGACCATCACCGGCACTGACGGCATCTACCCCGTGGTCCGGGTGCAGGACGACGCTAATGTTACCGTGAAGAACGGTTCCATTACCAACGATGACTACGTTTTCGTCCTGGGTTCCTCCGACGGTACTTCCAGTGGTAACCTGACCATCGAGAGCGGCACCTACCACGGCGCCACCTCCGTGGCCTCCGTCACCAAGGGCACCCTGACCATCACCGGTGGTTCCTTCTCCGTGACCCCTTACGGCGACAACTACAACTTCCTGCTGAACTGTATCGACGCAAACTATGCGGATGGCACCGCAAATATCGTGGTCAAGGGCGGCTCCTTCGAAAAGTTCAACCCTGCAAACAATGCATCCGAAGGCCCCGGTACCAATCTGGTGGCTCCCGGCTAC
>JAFYPT010000166.1 GCA_017547425.1 Ruminiclostridium sp. | reverse complement strand
TGGCTGGATTTGCTTGCGATGTATCCCTTGACGAACAGTTCGTCCTTTTCCATAGTGGGATAAAAATACTCTTTCATCCGCTTGTCCTGGTCCTCAAGGCCCCACAGAACAAAGGACCGCACGGCGCCGGCAGGCCGGTAGGCATCGAAGACCTTCAGCCGATAGCCCTGGACTGCCAGCTCATTGCTGACCGCTTTCAGGGCACGGGCGGCTTCCTTGGTGATGAGGGCGCAGGGCTCCTCATAGCCGTCGATCCGCTCGCCGATGAAGTTGTAGGTGGAGTGATAGCGAATCTCCTGGATGACATGGGGGACAAAGTCCGACAGCAGCACAAACCCGGAGGGGTCCATGGTGATATCGCTGGAGTATACTTTTCTCATGGGTTCACCTTCCATTCCAACTCAGTCTGTGTTTCTGGTCAGCAGGCAGACGGTCTCCACATGGTGGGTGCGGGGGAAGAGGTCAGCGGCTTCGGCCTTCTGCAGGTGGTAGCCCCGCTCGGCCAGGAGCTTCACGTCCCGGGCCAGGGTGGCAGGGTCGCAGGAGACATAGACCAGCCGCTGGGGAGCCATCTGGACGATGGCCTCGATAACATCGGCGGAGATGCCCTTTCGGGGCGGGTCCACGCAGATGACGTCGGGACGGATGCCCCGCTGGGCCAGCTGCAGGGCGGCTTCGCCCGCATCGGCGCAGAAAAACTCGGCGTTGTCCACGCCGTTGCGCTTGGCGTTCTCCTTGGCATCCTCCACAGCGGAGGGGACCACCTCGGCGCCCAGAGCCTTCTTGGCCTTGCGGGCCATGCAGAGGGTGATGGTGCCGATGCCGCAGTACAGGTCCAGGACGGTCTCCTCTCCGGTGAGCCCGGCAAAGTCCAGGGCACGGCCGTAGAGGACCTCGGTCTGTTCCCGGTTCACCTGGTAGAAGGAGGGGACGGACAGCTGGAAGGACAGGCCGCAGAGGGTGTCCTCCAAAAAGTCCTGGCCCCAGAGGGTTTTATAGGTCTTGCCCAGGATCACGTTGGTCTTGTCCATGTTCACGGACAGGACCACACCCACCAGGTCGGGCTCGGCCTGGCGGAGGATGTCGATGAGTTCCTGGGTATAGGGCAGCTTCTTGCCGTTGGCGATGACCGAGCACAGGGACTGGCCCTTGCGGTTCACCCGAACGTAGAAGTGGCGGATGAGGCCCTCATGGGCCTTCTCGTCGTAAGCGGGGACGTGATAGGTCTCCATCCAGGTCTTAAAAGCCGTCCGCAGGCGGGTGGCCGGCAGGGGCTGGAGGAGGCAGTCGGGGGCGTCGATGACGTCATGGCTCCGGGCCCGGAAGAAGCCCACCTGAGGGCCGTCGGCCACGGGGAACTGGATCTTGTTCCGGTACCGGTCCGGGGTGGGGGCGGCGTGGATGACCTCCACGGTTCCCTCCCAGCCGCCGATGCGGCGCAGGGCCTCCTGGACCCGGCGGCGCTTCATCTCGGTCTCCTCGGCATAGGTCATGTGCCGGAGCTGACAGCCGCCGCACTTGGGGTACTGGGGACAGTCGGGTTCCTGGCGGGCAGGGGAGGGCTCCAGGACCTGGTCCACCCGGCCCCAGGCGGCAGACTTGCCCACCTTCAGCAGCTGGACGGAGCAGAGCTCTCCCTCCAGGGCTCCCTTAACGAAAACGGCCTGACCCTCCAGACGGGCCACGCCCTCGCCGGAAGAGCCGTAGCTCTCGATCCGCAGGGGATATTTCTCATTCTTCTTGGCTGCCATATGCGACGGCTCCCTTCTATCTCATGGGCGGATATGGAATCCGCCCCTACATGGTTTTATAATAAAATTTAGTATACCACACCCCGGCCCCGGTGAACAGAGGAGATTTTCCCTGTGGAAAAATTCGGATTCGGGCCGGAAATTCACAGTTTCTTCTTTTTTCTTCCCCCAAGATGTGCTATAATTCCATGAATGTGGGTCCATAGGCCCATTTTTCCACAAACAGCAAAACGCAGCGGATTCCCGCTTTTTGAAAGGACTTCCAATTATGGGATTTTTAGCAAAACTCTTTGGCACCAGCACCTCCAAGGAACTCAAGCGCATTGACCCCATCGTCCAGAAAATCGAAGCTCTGGAAGAGGAGTACAAAGCCCTCACCGACGCCCAGCTCCAGGCCAAGACCCCGGAGCTGAAGGCTCGTCTGGCCAATGGCGAGACCCTGGATGACATCCTGCCCGAAGCATTCGCCACCTGCCGGGAGGCGGCCTGGCGTGTTCTGGGCATGCGCCCCTACCGTGTCCAGCTCATCGGCGGCATCATCCTCCACCAGGGCCGCATCGCTGAGATGAAGACCGGTGAAGGTAAGACCCTGGTGGCCACCCTGCCCGCCTACCTGAACGCCCTGGCCGGCGAAGGCGTGCACATCATCACCGTCAACGACTACCTGGCCAAGCGTGACTCCGAGTGGATGGGTAAGGTCTACCGCTTCCTGGGCCTGACCGTGGGTCTGGTCATCCACGGCGTGGATGCCAAGGGCAAGCAGGCCGCCTACAACGCCGACATCACCTACGGCACCAACAACGAGTTCGGCTTCGACTATCTGCGTGACAACATGGCCATCTACAAGGCAGAGCTCATGCAGAGAGGCCACGCCTTCGCCATCGTGGACGAGGTGGACTCCATCCTCATCGACGAGGCCCGTACCCCCCTGATCATCTCCGGCCAGGGCGAAAAGTCCACCCAGCTCTATACCCTGGTGGACAACTTCGCCGCCCGCCTGAAGGGCATGACCGTGGCTACCGTCAACGAGAAGGAAGAGGAAGCCGAGGACATCGACGCCGACTACATCGTCAACGAAAAGGCCCGTGCCGTCACCCTGACCGCCCGTGGCGTGGCCAAGGCAGAAGCCGCCTTCAACATCGAAAACCTCTCCGATCCCGAAAACTCCACCCTGTCCCACCACATCAACCAGGCCATCCGTGCCCGTGGTCTTATGAAACGGGACATTGACTACGTGGTCAAGGACGGCGAGGTCATCATCGTCGACGAATACACCGGCCGACTCATGTACGGCCGCCGCTACAACGACGGCCTCCACCAGGCCATCGAAGCCAAGGAAAAGGTGGTCGTGGCTCACGAGTCCAAGACCCTGGCGACCATCACCTTCCAGAACTACTTCCGCCTGTACAAGAAGCTCTCCGGCATGACCGGTACCGCCAAGACCGAGGAAGAGGAGTTCGGCAACACCTACCAGCTGGACATCCTGGAGGTCCCCACCAACAAGCCCCTGGCCCGTCAGGACCTGCCCGACGAGGTCTATAAGAACACCAAGGGCAAGTACACCTCCATCCTCCGCCAGATCGCAGCCTGCCACGAGAAGGGCCAGCCCGTTCTGGTGGGTACCACCTCCATCGAAAAGTCCGAGTTTATCTCCAAGCTGCTCACCAAGCAGGGCATCAAGCACAACGTGCTGAACGCAAAGAACCACGAGAAGGAAGCCGAGATCGTGGCCCAGGCCGGTAAGTTCGGCGCCGTCACCGTGGCCACCAACATGGCCGGCCGTGGTACCGACATCATGCTGGGCGGCAACGCCGAGTTCCTGGCCAAGAACGACCTGCGCAAGGCCGGCCTGTCTGACGAGATGATCGCCGAAGCCACCGGCTTTGCCGAGACCGACAACCAGGAGATCCTGAAGGCCCGGAAGATGTACGCCGAGGCTGAGGCCAAGTACAAGGAAGCCCTGGCCCCCGAGGTGGAGCGTGTCCGCGCCGCCGGCGGCCTGTTCATCCTGGGTACCGAGCGCCACGAGTCCCGCCGCATCGACAACCAGCTCCGTGGCCGTGCCGGCCGTCAGGGCGACCCCGGCGCCAGCCGCTTCTACCTGTCTATGGAGGACGACATCATGCGTCTCTTCGGCTCCGAGCGCATGCAGAACATGATGGAGACCCTGAAAATCGAGGACGACATGCCCATCGATGCCAAGATGCTCTCCGGCGCCATCGAAAACGCCCAGAAGAAGGTGGAGTCCAAGCACTATCAGGCTCGTAAGAACACCCTGGAATACGACAACGTCATGAACGTCCAGCGTGAGATCATCTACAAGCAGCGCCGCCAGGTCCTGGACGGCGAAAACATGGGCGACTTTATCCGCGGCCTGATCCGCCGCTGGGTGGAGGACTCCATCCAGGGCCACCAGGGCGAGTCCAAGCACATGGACGCCGAGAGCTGGACCATGGCCACCGAGCCCTTCCGGGGCCTCTTCTTCGCCTCCGACCGCTTCCGCTTCACCGACGAGGAGCTGAAGGGTTACACCACCGAAGCCCTCATCGACCTGGTGGAAACCGAAGCCCTGGCTGTCTACAACGCCAAGGAGGAATCCCTGGGCGAAGAGCTCATGCGTGAGCTGGAGCGTGTCATGATGCTCCGCACCGTAGACGAGTACTGGATGGACCATATCGACGCCATGCAGGAGCTGAAGCAGGGCGTGGGCCTGCGTGCATACGCCCAGACCAACCCCGTGGATGCCTACAAGCAGGAAGGCTTCGAGATGTTCGAGGGTATGATCCAGGCCATCCAGGAGGAGACCATCCGCCGGATCATCACCGCCCGGGTCCAGACCAACCAGATCCAGCGGGAGCGGGTGGCCAAGGTCACCGGCACCTCCGGCGGCAGCGACGAGACCCTGAAAAAGGAGCCCGTCCGCCGGAAGTCCGCCAAGATCGGCCCCAACGACCCCTGCCCC
>JAFYPT010000165.1 GCA_017547425.1 Ruminiclostridium sp. | reverse complement strand
TCGTCGCACACCCGCTGATAAGCCTCCTCGCTGGGGCAGCGGAGGTTGTGCAGGTGGAGACCACCGGTGAGGGAGGACAGAGGGGGCACGTTCTGGACCTTCTCCACGAACTGCTGGACGTCATACCGGGAGGCCAGACTCAGCTGGCCGGTGATCTCACCGTAGAGCTGGTGCTCCACCACCACGTCCATGACAGTGCAGCCATGGTCCACCATGACCAAAAGTTCCTGTTCCAGCTCCTGACTGCCGGTGTGGACACAGGCCACGGTGCGGACCAGACCGCTGCTCTCCCCCAGCTTGTAGCCTCTGGGGGTGGCCACGATGTCCAGACCTGCCGCCCGCAGGAGGGCAATGTCGCCCACGATGATCTGACGGCTCACGGAAAACTTTCCGGCCAGAGCCGTGGCGCTGATGGGCTGATCAGCGGTCAGGGTCTGGGATATGATTTTTCTACGCTCTTCTGCCTTCATCTTGTTTTGCCACGCTCCTGTTATAAATTACTTGTGGTGGGTCAGCAGCTCGTGCTTGGTGAACCACAGCTTGTTGGACAGATCCACATAGTAGTTGTGGGGGTTGTCAAACCGCTTGACAGAGTCCCACATGATGTCCAGCTCCTGCTTGCAGTAAGCCTGGATGTCCTGCAGCTTGGGCAGGTCGTAGACCAGCTGGCCGTCCTTGTAGACCTGGACCTGGAGGGGGCGTGCGGTGAAGTCCTTGATGGTCTTGGTCTTCCAGGTGGCATCGGGGTCGAAAATGGTGAGGGAGCCGTCGCCGTTCAGGTTGTCCTCCACGGTCTCGTCGTAGGTGCACATCCAGTCGCCGATGGCCATGCCGTCGGCGTTGTCGATGAGGCGGTACATCTTCTTGAACTGAGGGGTGGTGATCTTGGCCACGTTCTCGCTGAGCTTGATCTTGGGGATGACCTTGCCGTTTTCGTCCTCCACAGCCACCAGCTTGTACACGCCGCCGAAGACGGGTTCACTGCGGGCGGTGATGAGTCGCTCGCCCACGCCGAAGGCGTCGATCTGAGCGCCCTGGGCGATCAGACCGCGAATGATGGTCTCATCCAGGGAGTTGGAGACGGTGATCTCGCAGGATTCCCAGCCGGCCTCGTCCAGCATGCGGCGGGCTTCCTTGGTCAGGTAGGCGATGTCGCCGGAGTCCAGACGGATGCCGCACTTGGTGATGCCCTGGGGCTTGAGGATCTCGTCAAAGGCCTTGATGGCATTGGGGATGCCGCTCTTGAGGGTGTTGTAGGTGTCCACCAGCAGAACGGGGTTCTGGGGGTAGACCTGGCAGTAGGTCCGGAAAGCGTCCAGCTCGGTGTCGAACATCTGGACCCAGGCGTGGGCCATGGTGCCGCCGGCGGGGACGCCGTAGAGCTGGTCAGACAGGACGCAGGCGGTGCCTGCGCAGCCGCCGATGTAGGCCGCACGAGCGCCGTCCACCGCACCGCTGGCACCCTGGGCGCGGCGTGCGCCGAACTCCAGAACACGACGGCCCTGGGCAGCCCGGACGATCCGGCTGGCCTTGGTGGCGATGAGGCTCTGGTGGTTGACGGTCAGCAACAGGAAGGTCTCGATGAGCTGGGTCTGAATGGCGGGAGCCCGGACGGTAATGAGGGGCTCATTGGGGAAGACGGGGGTGCCTTCGGGAATGGCGTAAATGTCGCCGGTGAACTTGAAGTTTTCCAGGTAGGTCAGGAACTCCTCGTCGAACATATTCCGATTCCGGAGATACTCGATGTCCTCGGGAGAGAAATGCAGGTTCTCGATGTACTCCACCACCTGCTCCAGACCGGCTGCAATGGCGTAGCCGCCCTTATCGGGGACAGCACGGAAGTACAGGTCGAAGTAGGTGATGCGGTCCCGGTAGCCGCCCTTGAAGTATCCATTGCCCATGGTGAGCTCATAGAAGTCACACAGCATGGTCATGTTCAGGCTCTTACTAGTATTCATGATAGCGTTCCTCTTGTTTCATGCGGACAGCCGGAGGCCGCCTAAAATATGGGCCCACGGGCCCCTGTGTGTCAATGCACACTGCAAGATATTACATCTTATTATATGCAATATCATATGACAAGTCAACCTTTTTCCCTTCTTTTCCAAAAACGAAAAAGCACCCCGCAGGGTGCTTTCGTTCTCTCACTCCCAGCTCTTCCAGACCTCCGGCTGGTTTCCCACGGTGGCCACCTTGCCGTTGCGGACGATAGGGGTCTTCAGGAGAGTGGGGTTCTCCAGAATCTTTTCGATCTTGTCCTGGGGGTAGGCCAGGTACTGGAGGAGGACAGCATCGGGGTGCTTCTCGTCGATGAGCTCCTCCAGCTTCACAGAGCGCATCACCGAGTTCAGTTCCCCCTTGCTGATGCCGTACTTGTTCAGGTCGATGTACTGGTATTTCACCCGGCGCTCCTTGAAATAGCGCTCGGCTTTCTTGGTTTCAAAGCATTTGGACTTGCCAAAAATCTGAATGTTCATGGTTCTCCCGCCTTTCTTCCTGTTCAGTTTACCACATTTTCAAACAAATGCACAGCCCCGCAGAAAAAGATGTATACTTTTTCCCCCTTTGATGGTATACTAGACCAGATATTATTTGGGTGGCCTTTGGATGGCACACCCCCACAATGTGAACACAAACCCATGCACAGACCTGCAGAGTTTAGGTTTAGGGAAGCCGGGCGGACCCGCCGCGAGACAGGGCGGACGGGTGAGCTTTGGGGCCTCCCTAACTTTGTGTTGCCTTTCTATGGTATTTTTCGCGGAATGGCCTGTGCTGGGGACTTTTAAAAAAGGAGTAACCATGGCTGAAAAACTGAAAATCATCCCTCTGGGCGGCCTGAACGAGATCGGCAAGAATCTCACCGTCTACGAGTATGGCGGCGACATCATCGTAGTGGACGTGGGTATGGGATTCCCCGATGACGACATGTACGGCATCGACGTGGTCATCCCCGATGTGAGCTACCTCATCAAGCACCAGGACAAGATCCGGGGCATCTTCCTGACCCACGGTCACGAAGACCACATCGGTGCCCTCCCCTACGTCCTGCGTTCCTTCAACGCCCCCATCTACGCCACCCCCATGACCCTGGGCCTGGTGAAGCTGAAGCTGGAGGAGCACAAGCTCCTGGACACCGCCAAGCTCATTACCTGCGAGGCCGGCGACATGATCCAGGCCGGCAAGTTCTCCGTGGAGTTCATCCACGCCAACCACTCCATCGCCGACTCTGTGAGCTTCGCCATCAAGTGCCCCATCGGCACCGTGGTCCACACCGGCGACTTCAAGATCGACCCCACCCCCATTAAGGGCAAGATCATGGACCTGACCCGTCTGGGCCAGCTGGGCAAGGAAGGGGTCCTGGCCATGCTGGCCGACTCCACCAATGTGGAGCGCCCCGGCCACACCCGTTCCGAACGGGCCGTTGGTGCCAGCTTCGACGTTCTCTTTAAGAACTGCGACGAACGCATCATCGTCACCACCTTCGCCTCCAACGTGGACCGCATCCAGCAGATCATCCGGGTGGCCGAGCGCTATGGCAGAAAGGTTGCCATCACCGGCCGCAGCATGGAGAATTCCATCCGGGTGGCCACCGAGCTGGGCTACACCGAGATTCCCGAGGGCATCCTGGTGGACATCAACCACATCAAGTCCCTGCCCAAAAACAAGATCTGCATCATCACCACGGGCAGCCAGGGCGAACCCATGTCCGCCCTCTCCCGCATCGCCTACTCCACCCACAAGCAGGTGGAGATCCAGCCCGGCGACCGCATCATCATCTCCGCCTCTGCCGTCCCCGGCAACGAGTCCGCGGTGAACAATGTCATCAACGAGCTCTACCGGAAGAACGCCGAAGTGGTCAACGAGTTCACCGGCACCCTCCACGTGTCCGGCCACGCCTGTCAGGACGAGCTGAAGATCATCCACGCCCTGGTGCGGCCCAAGTTCTTCATCCCCGTCCACGGCGAACAGCGCCAGCTGAAGACCCACGCCCGGGTGGCCCAAGAGATGGGCACTCCCTCCAACAACGTGATCATCGGCGACGTGGGTCGGGTCATCGAGCTCACCCCCAATTCCGCCCAGCTGGCGGGCACCGTCCCCTCCGGCCGTGTCTTCGTGGACGGCTACGGCGTGGGCGACGTGGGCAGCGTGGTCCTGCGGGACCGTCGCCACCTGGCCCAGGACGGCATGATCGTGGTAGTGGTCTCCCTGTCCGGCATCACCGGCGAGCTGGTTTCCGGCCCCGACCTCATCACCCGCGGCTTCGTCTATGTGAAGGAGTCCGAGGACCTGATGGAGGAACTGCGGGAGGTTGCCCTCCTGTCTCTGGAGGACTGCCAGATGCGGAACATCAGCGACTGGGCCACCATCAAGTCCGCCATGAAGGGCGAGATGTCCCGGTTCCTGTACAAGAAAACCAAGCGCAACCCCATGATCCTCCCTGTCATCATGGAAGTGTAAGAAAAACAGAAGAAGGAGCGGCATTGCCGCTCCTTCTTTTTCATGCCGTAGTTACTCCTCGCCGGAACCACTCAGCTTGTTCTCATAGGACTGGATCATCTTCTTGACCATCTGGCCGCCGATAGAGCCGGCCTCACGGGAGGTCAGGGAGCCGTTGTAGCCCTTCTTCAGGTTGACCCCCACCTCGCTGGCGGCCTCCATCTTGAACTTGTCCATGGCGGCCCGGGCTTCGGGGACCATGATGCGGTTGCTGCCGGAAGAAGACTTGTTGCTTGCCATATCGTGTTCTCCTTTTTGAGATCATAATTTGTTTCAGGCCGTCGGTCAGGACGGCAAACGACCCTTCGTCGTTCCGCAGTTATGATTGCCCGGGAAGAAAAAGATATGCCACAGGGTCAGACTGAAAAAAACAGAAAGAATGGCATTCTTTCTCTGTCTGTCATGGATTTGTAAGAATCACGAAACGGCTCGAAGATTGACTTCATTATTTCAGAGGAGTATAATACCAGATTAAGTGATACCCACTTTGACACAGAAAGAATGTGTGGCACCGATGAAAACAACATTCAATCAATTTGAAAAAATAGATCGCAAGATCGAGCAGGGGCTCCAGGAAGCAGAATCCATGACCAAGCGGGCCTGGCTGGAAAAGCTGACCCAAAACAGCTTCGCCTTTGCCGTGGTCTGGTCCCTGGTCCTGAACCTCATCATCGAGACCCTGGGGCGGTTTTCCACCGCCGGTCTCTGGGGGGGCATCCAGTTCGCCATAGATAAACCCCTGGTCTTCTGCTACAACGCCCTGCTGATTTTCGCCACCCTGCTGATCGCCTCGGTCTTCAAGCGGCGGGTCTTTACCTTTATTATTATATCCCTCTTCTGGCTGGCCATCGGCATCATCAACGGCGTCATCCTCACCCAGCGCATGACCCCCTTCACAGTGAAAGACCTGAGCAACGTGAAGGACGGCGCCACCATCGTCACCAACTACCTGGCCCCCTGGCACATGGTCCTCATCGCCCTGGCGGCTCTGGCGGCCATCGCCGGCATGGTGTGGCTCTTTGTGAAAGGCCCCCGGAAGGAACACGTCAAGCGGAAGCGGAACCTGGCCGTGGTGGTGCTGGTCTTCCTCCTCTGCCTGACCTCCACCTCCTTCATGATCCGGATCGGCCAGGTCCAGACCTTCTTCGGCAACCTGGCCTATGCGTACCGGGACTACGGTGTGGTCTACTGCTTCATCAACACCTGGCTGAACACGGGCATCAGCAAACCCGCCAACTACAGCCAAGAGATGATCCAGAACATCTTCAAGCCGGAGGAGCTCACCGAGGATGGCACCATCCCCCTCACCCAGCAGGATGTGGACGAGGAATACCCCAACGTCCTCTTTCTCCAGCTGGAGTCCTTCATTGACCCGGAAGAGGTGACCTCCATCCAGCTCTCCCAGGATGCGGTCCCCACCTTCCGCCGCCTGAAGGAGGAGTACTCCAGCGGCGACCTCATCGTTCCCGCCTGCGGCGCCGGCACCGCCAACGTGGAGTTCGAAGTCCTCACCGGCCTCTCGGTGAAATTCTTCGGCCCGGGCGAGTACCCCTACAAGTCGGTGCTGAAGGACCAGCCCGCAGAAAGCCTGGCTTTTGACATGAAGAGCCTAGGCTTCGGCACTCATGCCATCCACAACCATCGGGCGGTCTTCTATAACCGGAACACTGTCTTCGCCAACATCGGCTTTGACACCTACACCAGCGTGGAGTACATGAATTACGTCCGCCGGACCCCCAAGGACTGGGCCAAGGACAAGGTTCTCATCAACTGTATCACCGATGCCCTGGCATCCACGGAAGAACGGGACATGATCTACACCATCTCCGTCCAGGGTCATGGCAAGTACCCGAGCAAGGAGGTCCTGACCGACCCGGTGATCCAAGTCACCGACGCCCCCACTAAGGACCTGAAATGGCGGTGGGAGTACTATGTGAACCAGCTCTACGAGATGGATCAGTTCCTGGCTGAACTCACCGAGACTCTCTCTGCCTGGGAGGAGCCGGTGGTCCTGGTGCTGTACGGAGACCACATCCCCGCCATCGACCTGACCGAGGAGGATCTGGTCAGCCGGAACATGTACAAAACGGAGTACGTCATCTGGACCAACTTCGACATGGAGAAGAAGGACATGGACCTGCACACCTACCAGCTCACCGCCCATCTCATGGAGCGGATCGACATGGAGGTGGGCACCACCTTCACCTACCAACTGAACCACAGCCACAGCGAGACCTACCTGACCGACCTGAAGTCCCTGGGCTACGACATGCTGTACGGAGAGTGCTACATCTATGGCGGCGAGAATCCCTTCACCCCCACCGACCTGCAGATGGGCGTAAACGAGATCAAGGCCAACTGCATCGTGAACATCGCCGGAAAATATTACATCATGGGCGAGAACTTCACCCCCTACAGTAAGGTCACCCTGAAAGGCAAAGAACTGGAAACCAACTACATGGGCGAGCGTATGCTGGAGCTTCTGGAGGATGTGGATCCCGAAGAGGCCAAGAACCTGAAGGTGAGCCAGATCGAGACCAAGAGCAATGAGATTTTGAGCACCACCGAATAAACACCCAAGCCACGCAGAGATTCCTCTGCGTGGTTTTTTCTGTGCATTTATTCCCTGTTGACAGGATAGAATTTTTCTGCTATTCTATATTTAACAGTTAAGTTAATTGTTAAATATCAGAAAGGAGGTCTCTATGGGCATCCAACGAACCATGAAGGCCCTGGCCGACCCCACCCGGCGGGAGATCCTGAACCTGCTGAAAGCCGGACGTTTGGCGGCGGGAGAGATCACCGACCGCTTCCCGGTAACGGCAGCGGCCATCTCCCGGCATCTGTCGGTGCTGAAGGAGGCCGAGCTCATCCGGGACACCCGGGAGGGCAAATTCATTTACTATGAACTGAACGCATCCGTGCTGGAAGAGCTCATGCTCTGGCTGTCGGATCTGAAAGGAGAACCCAACCATGAATAACTGGAAAGAACACAAGGGGCTGGTCATCCTCTCCATGGCAGTGACCCTGCTACCCATCCTGGCAGGTCTCATCCTGTGGAACCAGCTGCCTGGCCAGGTCCCCACCCACTTTGGCCCCACCGGCGAACCCGATGCCTGGAGCAGCAAGGCCCAGGCCGTCTTCTTCATCCCTCTCTTCCTGGTAGCCATGCAGGTCTTCTGCATCTTCATGATGAACTGGGACCCCAAGAAGAAAAACATCCACAAGAAAAACTTCGGCGTGGTGATCTGGATCATCCCCGTGGTCTCCCTGCTGGTGGCGGTCATCACCTACGGCACCGCCATGGGCGTACCCATCGACGTGAACTTCCTCATGATGCTGGTCATGGGCGTGGTCTTCTTCCTCATCGGCAACTACCTGCCCAAGTGCAAGCAGAACTACACCGTGGGCCTCAAGCTCCCCTGGACCCTCCACGACGAGGCCAACTGGGAGTACACCCACCGTCTGGCGGGCAAGGTCTGGTCGGTGGGCGGCTGCGCCATCATCCTGACCTCCTTCCTGCGGAACGCCTATGTCCTGCTGGCCATTACCCTGGTGATGGTCCTAGTACCCACGGTGGCATCCTACCGGTACTACAAAGCCCATCAGGAGGAGGACTGAGCCATGCGCACCCAGCCTATCGTCATCGGAAAAGGCTCGAAATACCCCCTGAGAGGTCTGCTGACCTTCCCGGACCATGCCCCCCGCCCCGTCCCGGCGGTGGTCCTGGTCCACGGGTCCGGCTCCAGCAACATGGACGAGAAGGTAGGCAAGCTCACCCCCTTCAAGGACCTTGCAGAGGGTCTGGCCGCCCAGGGCATCGCCTCTGTCCGCTACAACAAACGGTCCCATTCCCATGGCCTGAAGATGCTGCGGGACAGGAAAACCGTCATCACCGTGGAGGAGGAGACCATCCAGGACGCTATCCTGGCCACCAATCTCCTGCGGGAGCATTCCTGGGTGGACCCGGAGAAGATCTTTCTCATCGGCCACAGCATGGGCGGTATGCTGGCTCCCCGCATCGACGCCGAGGGCGGAAACTACCGGGGGCTGGTCCTCATGGCGGGTACCCCCCGGAAGCTGGAGGAAGTCATGGTGGAGCAGATCGACGAAGCCATCAACGAGATGAATCCCCTACTCCAAAGGCTGGCTGTTCTTCGTATGTCGAAAACCATTTGCCAGTTTGATGGTCTGTACGACCTGACCGACGAAGAGGCGAAGAAGAAAAAGTTCGGTGGCGGCACCACCCTGTACTACTTCAAGGAGATGGGGGAACACCCGGTAGCTGACTACCTGGTGCCTCTGGAAAAGCCCGTGCTCATCATGCAGGGCGAGAAGGACTTCCAGGTGAAGGCAGAGAAAGACTTCGCCATGTACCAGGAGCTTCTGAAGGGGAAGGAAAACGTCACCTACAAGCTGTATGAGGGCCTCAACCACGCCTTTGTTCCTTCGGTGTATGGGAAGATCTCCAAGGCCAAGAAGGAGTACAACGTGGAGCAGCACATCGGGGACGAGGTCATTTCTGATATTGCCAACTGGATCATGGCTGCGGCGAAGGTATAACCCCCATTTCGTAAGGGCGATTCGTGATACACCCTACGACAACGCACCGGATGATTCATTGTTCCAACGCAAAAACACCCCGAGGGAATTCCCTCGGGGTGTTGATGTATCGGGTTAAATTAGCCCAGCTTTGCCTTTGCGATCTCGGTCAGAGCGGTGAAAGCAGCCTTGTCGTTGACAGCCATCTCAGCCAGCATCTTACGGTTGATCTCGATGTTAGCCAGCTTCAGACCGTGCATGAAGGTGGAGTAGTTCATGCCGTTCATCTTGCAAGCAGCGTTGATACGAGCGATCCACAGCTGACGGAAGTTGCGCTTCTTCTGCTTACGGCCGACGTATGCGTAGGTCAGGGACTTCATGACCTGCTCGTTGGCCATCTTGAAGTGCTTGGACTTAGCACCCCAGTAGCCCTTAGCCATCTTCAGGATCTTATTTCTTCTCTTGCGCGTCATCATTGCGCCTTTAACTCTTGCCATGGTATATTAGCCTCCTATATATATGGGTGGGAAATAAATCGTTGTGCAGGATCTTACTTGTACAGGATCATGCGCTTCACTGCAGCGACATTGGTCTTGTCTGCATATGCGCCTGCACGGAGGCCGCGCTTACGCTTGGTGGTCTTCTTGTTCAGGATGTGTCTCTTATTAGCATGGGCGCGCTTGACCTTGCCAGTCTTGGTCAGGGAGAAACGCTTCTTTGCGCCGCTGTGAGTCTTAATTTTAGGCATGGCGGAAAACTCCTTTGTAAGATTTTACTTTTTGTTGTCTTTGTTCTTGCTCTCTTTGTTCTGCTTGCAAGAGAGGAACATGGTCATGTGGCGTCCGTCCAGTTTGGGCTCTTTGTCCATGGTCGCCACTTCTGCGCAGTCTTCTGCGAACTTTTCCAGCAGACGCTTGCCGATGTCGGTATGTGCCATCTCGCGGCCGCGGAAGCGGACTGCGACCTTGACGCGGTTACCGTCGGCCAGGAATCTCTGGGCGTTGCGGACCTTGACATTGAAATCGTTGACGTCGATTCCCGGGGACATACGCACTTCTTTGATTTCTACGACCCGCTGGTTTTTCTTTGCTTCCTTGTCGCGCTTGGTCTGCTCGAACTTGTACTTGCCATAGTCCATGAGCTTGCAAACGGGGGGGACGGCGTTGGGAGAGATCTTCACCAGGTCCAGGTCTGCCTCAGCGGCCTTTTCCATGGCCTCGGCGGTGGACATGATGCCGAGCTGTTCACCCTCGGCGGAAATCAGGCGAACTTCCTTGTCGCGAATCTCCTCGTTGATCTGATGAGCCGGGTTACTGATGGGGAACGCACCTCCAGTCCTTTAGATACAAAAAATGGATACCTTGAGAAAGGTATCCGCACATAGGGAAAGAAGCATCCACTCCGGGCTGCCAGCAATCCATATTAACCCCTTCGCTTCCTTGCGGGAGGTGAGTCAGGCGGAACCTTCCTACTTTGTTTTACTGGGATAGTATACCACCCGGAACACAAAGTGTCAACCGTTTTTCGGGGCAATTTTTGCCGATTTCCGCTTCCTCTACTAGGCGCTGACTGCCCTTTTTGTACAAAGAAATCCCTTTCCCAATGGCCATTCCTATGGTACACTGTTCTCATGGTTTATCCAAGACACAAGGAGGACCTTGCCTATGCGCTCCCCCCACTTTGTCAAATACATCATTTCTCTCCTCCTCTTCGGCTCCAACGGTGTCTGGGCGGCAGCCATCGCCCTGTCCAGCCAGGAAATCGTCTTCTTCCGTCTCCTCTTCGGTGCCTTGAGCCTTCTGGCCATCTTTGCTATCACCCGGACCAAAATCACCTTCCATCGGCACAAAAAGGACTTTTTCTTCCTGGCCCTTTCCGGCTGTGCCCAAGGTATCTTGTTCCTCTTCCTGTTCAAAGCCTACCAACTCATCGGAGTCAGTCTGGCTTCCCTGGCCTACTACTGCGGTCCGGTCATCGTGATGATCCTCTCCCCCATCCTCTTCCGGGAAAAGCTCACCCGGGGCAAGGTCCTGGGCTTCGTCACCGTGTTGGTGGGCGTCCTCCTGGTCAACGGCCAGGCCGCCCTGGAAGGCAAATCCCTCTTCGGCCTCCTCTGCGCCGCCCTGACTTCGGTGATGTACGCCGTCCTGGTGGTGGCCACCAAGAAGAACGAGAACATCCACGGCCTGGAGAACCCCACCATTCAGCTGGTCTTCAGCCTTCTCACCGTAGCCGGTTACATGGCCCTGACCCAGGGCTTTGCCATCCAGGTCCAGCCCGGTGACTGGCTCCCCATCCTGGTGCTGGCTCTGGCCAACACCGGCCTGGGTTGCTACCTGTACTACTCCTCCATCGGCCATCTCCCTGCCCAGCAGGTGGCCATCTTCGGCTATCTGGAGCCCCTGTCCTCGGTCTTCTACTCCGCCTTCCTCCTCCACGAGACCCTGGCCCCCATCCAGATTTTCGGCGGTCTGCTCATCGTGGGCGGCGCCCTCTTCGGAGAGCTTTACAAGGGAAAGAAGGCTGTGATACAATGACCCAAACAAAGGAGGGAAACTCTATGGACTTCATCACCGCTCGCCCGGAACATCTGAAAGACATGTGGCGCATCACCCTGGATGCCAAAGCCCAGCTGAAAGGCCTTGGCCTGGACCAGTGGCAGAAGGGCTATCCCTCCCGGGAGGTCTGGGAACAGGATTTTGTGAACAAGACCGGCATACTGGCCGTAGAGGACGGCAAGATTTTAGCCGCCTGCGCCTACCTGACCACCCACGATCCCTCTTACACCACCATCGACGGTGCCTGGCTCACGGGAGATATCCGGGCCTACGGCTCCCTCCACCGGGTCTGCGTGGCTCAGGAGGCCAAGGGACAGGGGGTGGTGGGCCAACTCTTCGCCCACGCTTGCGCCCTTTCCAAGGCCAAGGGCCTGCCCTCCGTCCGCATCGACACCCACCCGGGCAACCGCCCCATGGCCCGGGCTTTAGAGAAAGCGGGCTTCCAGGTCTGCGGCACCATCATCCTCAAGGGCGGTGCCGAGGACGGCGACCTGCGGGTGGCCTACGAAAAGTTGGTGTGAATCCTGTTCCCCTCATCAGTCACCTGCGGTGACAGCTTCTCCCCAGGGAGAAGCCTTTGGCCATAGCCTTCCCCCTGGGGGGAAGGTGCCCACAAAGTGGGCGGATGAGGGGTCTCCTTAGACACGAAAAGCCAGGACCGAATGGTCCTGGCTTTTTCACGTTTAGGGTTCTTCAAATGCGCCCGCCATGTAGTTGATGAACTGCTGGGCGGTTCGTCCGGATACGCCGCCGTGGCGGAGCTCCCACTTGTTGGCCTCGGCCAGGATGGTCTCCTAGGAGGCCTCCACCCCGTTCCGCTGGGCCAGTTCCAGGACAATGTCCTTGAACTGCTTGTGGGTGGGGGCAGAGTAGTGGATGCGGGTGCCAAATCGAGCGGACAGGGAGAGTTTCTCCTCCAGGGTGTCCGACCGGTGGATATCGTTCTCGTGCTCCATATCGCCACGGTCCTTCCAGGTCTCCCGGATCAGGTTCCGGCGGTTGGAGGTGGCGTAGAGGAGAATGTTGTCCGGCTTGGTCTCCACGCCGCCCTCGATGACGGCTTTCAGGAACTTGTACTCCACCTCGTTCTCCTCAAAGGACAGGTCGTCGATGAAGATGATGAACCGATAGTTACGGTTCTTCACCATGGCGATGACCGAGGACAGGTCCCGGAACTGGTGCTTGTAGATCTCGATCATGCGCAGGCCCTGGTCGTAGTACTCGTTGATGAGGGCCTTGACGCTGGAGGATTTGCCGGTGCCGGCATCTCCGTACAGCAGGGCGTTGTTGGCAGAACGACCGGCCAGGAAGGCCTCGGTGTTTCCGCGAAGCTGGGCCTTCTCGGCCTCGTAGCCCACCAGATCGTCCAGCATGACCTTGTCAGTGTTGTAGATGGGGATGAGCTCCACCCCACGGGGGCCGGACTTGATGCGGAAAGCCTTGTTCAGGCCGATGAGGCCCACACCGTACAGGCGGTAGTGCTCGGTGACCAACCGGAAGAACTCCTCTGCATCGGCGGCAGCGTTCAGACGGCGGCTCAGGTCCCGAACCTTCTCGCTGACGTTCTTGTTGTA
Source organism: Ruminiclostridium sp. (assembly GCA_017547425.1). GTDB lineage: Bacteria > Bacillota > Clostridia > Oscillospirales > Oscillospiraceae > Evtepia. The sequence goes on along the minus strand of JAFYPT010000165.1, from coordinate 5,609 downwards.
CCTCCGCTGGTGCTTGGGGATGGACACGTAATTGCACAGGGTGGTGAAGCAATCGATGCCCAGGTCCTTCTCAATGGGGCCGAAGTCATAGTGGAAGAGGTTTTGGAAGACAGCAAAGTCCGCCTTGGCAAAGTGGTTCACAGAGCCATCCTGCTCCCCCACTCGCTCGGAAATCAGGCTGAAGGAATTCTCGTTGGTGCACAGCAGGAAGGTCAGGTAGTTCTGCCACAGGTTGTCGTTGAAGCCGTACTCGGTGGCCAGGTCCAGCAGAGCCTTCACCTGGTCGTAGATCCCCCGGATGATGGTCTGGCGGGGCTGGGCATTGCTCTTCCAGTCCTGGAAGCACTGGGACAGTTTTACCAGAATGCTCTCCTCCCCCAGGTCTCCGTAGAGAAGCAGGCGGGATGTTAATTGATCCATATCCATTCTCCTTTATTGCACAAAAGCCCCCCTTGTGAAAAGGGGGGCTTTGCAGTTTTGAATTACTCTACTACAACTCTCCAGCCGAAGGGATCGTCCAGCTTGCCCAGCTGGATACCGGTGACGGTGTCGTAGATCTTCTGGCTGACGGGGCCGATCTGGCCGCCGCCGATCTCCATCACGTCATCCTTGTAGCGCAGCTTGCCCACGGGGGAGATGACCGCAGCGGTGCCGGTGCCGAAGCACTCTTCCAGCTTGCCGGTCTTCTGAGCCTCCAGCAGCTCGTCCACGGAGATCTTCCGCTCTTCCACTTCCATACCCCAGCTGCGGCACAGCTGCAGGACGGAGTTGCGGGTGATACCGGGCAGGATGGAGCCGTTGAGCATGGGGGTGACGATCTTGCCGTCGATCTTGAAGAAGATGTTCATAGCGCCCACCTCTTCAATGTACTTGCGCTCCACGCCGTCCAGCCACAGGACCTGGGAGTAACCGCCGTCGTGGGCCTTCACCTGAGCGGCCAGGGATGCGGCGTAGTTGCCGCCGGTCTTGGCGTAACCCATACCGCCCTTGACAGCACGGACGTAGTCGTCTTCGATCCAGATGCCAACAGGAGCCAGACCGGACTCATAGTAAGCGCCGGAGGGGGACATGATGATCATGAACAGGAAGGTATCAGAGACGTCCACGCCCAGGAAGGGCTCGGTGGCGATGATGAAGGGGCGGATGTACAGAGAGGTACCGGGATCGGTGGGGATCCAGTCCTCGTCCACCTTAACCACAGCCTTGACGGCCTGAACGAAGTCCTCCACGGGAATCTGGGGGATGCACAGACGGTCGTTGGTGTCGTTGGTGCGCTTGCCGTTCATGTCAGGACGGAAGAGCAGGGTCTCACCATTGACGCCCTTGTAAGCCTTCAGACCCTCAAACATCTCCTGACCATAGTGGTAGACCATGGCGGCGGGGGACAGAGTGATGTCCTGGAAGGGGACGATCCGGGGATCGTGCCAGCCCTTGCCGTTGGTGTAGTTCATGATGAACATATGGTCGGTGAAGATCTTGCCGAAGCCCAGCTTACCGGTGGGCTTCTCCTTGGGGGTAGTAGTCCGTTCAATCTTAATGTCTAACATCTCTATATCTTCCTTTCAAAAAGCGGTTTTACGAATCAAAAGTCCAGGATTGCGCCCTTATCGGCAGAGGAGACCATCTTAGCGTAACGAGCTAAGTAACCAGTCTTAACCTTGGGTTCGGGGCAGACCCATGCGGCACGGCGGGCAGCCAGTTCCTCGTCGCTGACCTTCATGCTGATGGTGTGGGCGGGGATGTTGATGGAGATGATGTCACCCTCCTGGACCAGGCCGATGTTGCCGCCGCTGGCTGCCTCGGGGGAGACATGACCGATGGAGGCACCACGGGTTGCGCCAGAGAAGCGGCCGTCGGTGATGAGGGCCACGTCCTTGTCCAGGCCCATACCTGCGATGGCGGAGGTGGGATTGAGCATCTCACGCATGCCGGGGCCGCCCTTGGGGCCTTCGTAGCGGATGATGACCACGTCGCCTGCCACGATCTTACCGTCGTAGATGGCCTTGATGCAGTCTTCCTCGTTGTCGAAGACCCGGGCAGGGCCTTCGTGGACCATCATCTCAGGAGCCACAGCAGACTGCTTGACCACGCAGCCGTCGGGAGCCAGGTTGCCCTTCAGGACGGCGATGCCGCCGGTCTGGGTGTAGGGGTTCTCGATGGGACGGATGACGTCGTGGTTACGGTTCACCACGCCTTCCAGGTTCTCTTCGATGGTCTTGCCGGTGCAGGTGATGAGGGAGGTGTCCAGCAGGCCCTTCTTGGTGAGCTCCTTCATAACGGCGTAGACACCGCCGGCCCGCTCCAGGTCCTCCATGTAGGTGAAGCCTGCGGGAGCCAGGTGGCACAGGTTGGGGGTACGGTCGGAGATCTCGTTGGACATATCGAAGGAGATCTCGATGCCGCACTCGTGGGCGATGGCGGGCAGGTGGAGCATGGTGTTGGTGGAGCAGCCCAGAGCCATGTCGATGGTCTCTGCGTTGTGGAAGGCAGCCTCGGTCATGATATCACGGGGCTTGATGTCCTTTTCCACCAGCTCCATGATCTTCATACCGGCGTGCTTGGCCAGACGGATACGAGCGGAGTGGACGGCGGGGATGGTGCCGTTGCCCCGGAGGGCCATACCAATGGCCTCGGTGAGGCAGTTCATGGAGTTTGCGGTGTACATGCCGGAGCAGGAGCCGCAGGTGGGGCAGGCGTTGTTCTCATACTCTTCCACACCGGCCTCGTCCAGCTTGCCGGCGTAGTAAGCGCCAACGGCCTCGAACATGTGGGACAGGCAGGTGCGGCTGCCGTCGTTCATGGTACCGGCCAGCATGGGACCGCCGGAGACGAAGATGGTGGGGACGTTCACACGGGCAGCGGCCATCAGCAGACCGGGCACGTTCTTGTCGCAGTTGGGGATCATGACCAGACCGTCGAACTGGTGGGCCTGGGCCATAGCCTCGGTGGAGTCAGCGATGATGTCACGGGTGACCAGGGAGTACTTCATGCCGGAGTGGCCCATGGCGATGCCGTCGCAGACGGCGATGGCGGGGAACTCCACGGGGGTGCCGCCGGCGGCACGGATGCCAGCCTTGACGGCCTCGGCGATCTTGTCCAGGTTCATGTGGCCGGGAACGATCTCATTGTAAGAGCAGACCACGCCAATCAGGGGCTTTTCCAGCTCTTCCTTGGTGTAACCCAGAGCATAGAGCAGGGAGCGGTTGGGGGCGGCGGGCATGCCCTTCTTTAAAATATCGGAACGCATAGCGGTGTCCTCCTAAAAATATTTTTAAGCAAGTCGTATGACTACACTTGAAATGTCTGACAACATATTATATGATAGGGGTACCATTGTCAAGAGGATTCTACCCTTTCAGAGGGGAATCCGGGAGGAAATCATGTCGAAGAAAAGTCTGGCTCAGCAGACCGCTGAACGTCTGTATACTATGATCGCCGTAGAACATCAACTGTCCCCAGGAGACAAACTCCCCAACGAGATCGACCTGGCCCAGGATCTGGGGGTCAGCCGCACCACCCTCCGGGAGGCCATCCACAGCCTGGTCTCTCAGGGGCTTCTGGAGGTCCACCGAGGCCGGGGCACCTTCGTCACCGAGGAGGCCGACAGCATCAACGACTACGGCTTCTCCGACCTGGATCAGGTCCGGGGCCAGCTGAAGGACCTCTTCGAGCTCCGCCGGATCTTCGAGCCCTCGGCCGCCCGTCTGGCCTGCCAGCGGGCCACCGCCAAGGAGATGGAAGAGATCCTGGACAAAGGCGAAGAGGTGGACCGCTGCATCCAGGAGGGCCGGGACCGGACCCAGGCCGACCGGGACTTCCACGCCGCCATCGTCCGGGCCACCCACAACGAGTACATGATGCGGCTGCTGCCTATGATCAACCAAGCGGTAGCCTCTGCCGTGGAGAACGGGGAACAGAAGGACCAGCTGGCCGAGGACACCCGCCGGGACCACGCCCTCATCATGGACTTTTTCCAGAAGCGGGATGCCCTGGGGGCCGAGCACGCCATGGCCATCCACATGCACCACTCCATTGACGTGATGGGCCTGGAGGACTGACCAGACACCTACCAAAATCTTTCTTGACACCATTCTTGACAGAATCCCTTCTCCGTGCGATAATAGCAAGGGTGTCCAACGGGCACCACCTGCAAGGCACGGATGGAAGGCAGCTGTCTCACGCCAGAGAAGCAGCCAAACCAAACAACGAAATCTTTTATGCGGAGGGCAGGACAGCGCTGACGCTTACCCGGGACCTCCTCATAGTGATTGCAGTTTTCCTGCTCTCTTTTTCAAGAAACCCCCGATGTTCTCACGAACATCGGGGGTTTCTAATTGGTCGGAACAACCCGGCAAAGCGGGGCCATCCTCTTTTTTAAATAAAGATGTTGACGATACCGATGACCGCACCAATGAGAGCGCCCAGGTTCACGATGGCCTGGAGCTCGTTCTTCATGACCGACAGGACCAGGTCCTCCAGCTCCCGGGCATCCATGGCGTTGATCTTGTCCTCCACCACGGCCTGGACGTCCAAGGTGCCCAGAACGGACTGGAGGTTGTTCTCCAGCACATGACCCACCACGGTCTCCAGAAGCCCACGGAGGGCCTCCTCGGGGATGGCCAGGTCGTCCAGGTTGTCCCGGATGGGCTTGTCCAGCATGGCGTCCAGCTCGGCCTTCACCATAGGGACCACGATGGCAGGGCCCTTCTCTTCCAGATAGTTGCTGACACCGCTGCCCAGCTTCAGGATGAGGTTGTCCAGCATGCCGCCGCCCAGGAACATGGCGATCATGGGGCTGTTGAAGAGGTCACCGAAGGAGGACTGGGCCACCTCGGCCACCAGAGCGTTCATATCCACCTTTTTCAGGCTGTCCAGGATCTTGCCGCCGATGACCTGGCTCACCTCGTCGGTGACCTCCCCGTCCCCGGGAACCAGGGCAGACAGAGGCGCAGACTGCTCGGTGAGGGCATCCTGGATGCTGTCGGTCAGCTTCTCCTTCAGGCCAGCCTGGGTGAGGCGGGCGGTCATGTCCTCCTGAGTCAAGAGGGTTCCGCTGACAGCCCGGCCCACAGCCGCCGCAATACGGGGCTGGTTCTTGGGGATGACACCGGGGGTGAAAGGCACCCGCCAGGAGCCGATACGCAGCTCCTTCCGGGGCCGGAAGAGCATCTTAATGGCAATGTAGTTGGTGAAGTAGCCAATGGCCGCACAAAGGGCGATAGGCAGAATGATATGCAGAAAATCCATGTTGTTTCCTCGATTCCAGTCGAATTGTGTGCCTTCCTATTGTACACCTTTTTTTGAGAGTTGCAAGACCTATTCCTTCCCCTCCACGTTAGGCGGGCCGATGTGGGCATCGGCCCCTACAAGGAAGGATTGCATAGCAAAAAAGAACCCTGACTCTGTACGCAGTTGTCAGGCTACAGTTGCCTGAACCCCTGGGCAGAGCTGGATTCTTCAACGCCAATGTAGCACGGCCGGAAAGAAATGTCAAGTTCAGACCATTGCAACATCGCCCCACGAAAAAAAACCAGGCTCTCCCTCAGGAGAGCCTGGTTTTATATCCTCGAAGAGTTCCGCTGTCCGCAGACAGCGGAATAGGGTCAAAT